>NZ_JBFBGN010000124.1:0-20506 GCF_040684675.1 Streptomyces sp. NPDC089915
ACTTGACGGAGCCTCGGCGGATGTCGAGCGGCCCCTTGGGGAATGGGGCGCTCCCTACGTACGAGTAGTTAACCGACAGCACGGATTGGGCGCCGGAGGATTGGGAAGGGCTCAGCGGGTACACGCGGTACACGCACGGCGCACCCTCCCCCGACCTTCTCCCGCCACCCGAGTGAACGCGGACAGGAGCGGCCATGCCCGCAGCCCAGCCGTCTTCCGAGCGGCTAGAAACAGAGCGAACAGAGCGTGCACTACCAGCCGTGATTCCGGCTGGCCCGTCACCGAGCCCTGCGAACTGCCTCCAGGTGATCCCATCATGATCGGTCGCATTCCCGTGCTGGACGTCCTCCCCGCCGTCGACTGCGGCGCCAGACCCGCCAAAGCGGTGGTGGACGAGGTCTTCGAAATCTCCGCCACCGTCTTCCGGGAGGGTCACGACGCCGTTTCCGCCCATGTGGTCATGCGCGATCCCGGCGGGCGGCTGCGCCCGCCGGTCCCGATGCGCGAGCTGGCCCCCGGTACCGACCGGTGGGGTGCCAGGGTCTCCGCCGAGACCGAGGGGAGGTGGACGTACACCGTCGAGGCGTGGAGCGATCCGGTCGCCACCTGGCGGGCCCATGCCGCGGTCAAGATCCCGGCGGGTCTGGACACCGGGCTGATGCTCCTGGAAGGCGCCGAGCTCTACGAGCGGGCCGCCGCCAAGGTTCCCAAGCGCGACGGGCGCGAGGCCGTGCTGGCCGCCGCCGACGCGATGCGCGACGAGGACCTGCCCGCGGAGGTGCGCCACGCGGCCGCGCTGGCCCCGGCGGTGGACGCGGCGCTGGCCCGGCGCCCGTACCGGGAGCTGGTGACCTCCGCGAAGGCGCTGCCGCTGCTGGTCGAGCGCAAGCGGGCCCTCTTCGGCTCCTGGTACGAGATGTTCCCGCGCTCCGAGGGAGCGGTGGCGGAGCCCGGCTCGACCCCGGTGAGCGGCACGTTCCGGACCGCCGCCGAACGGCTTCCGGCCATCGCCGCCATGGGTTTCGACGTGGTCTACCTGCCGCCGATCCACCCGATCGGCTCGACCTATCGCAAGGGGCCCAACAACACCCTTTCCGCAGGGAGTTGGGATCCGGGAGTGCCGTGGGCCATCGGCTCCCCGGAGGGCGGGCACGACGCGGTCCACCCGGAGCTGGGGACGCTGGAGGACTTCGACGCCTTCGTGGCGCGCGCCCGCGAGCTGCGGCTGGAGATCGCGCTGGACTTCGCCCTCCAGTGCTCCCCGGACCACCCCTGGGTGGAGAAGCACCCGGAGTGGTTCCGCCACCGGGCCGACGGGACGATCGCCTACGCCGAGAACCCGCCGAAGAAGTACCAGGACATCTACCCGGTCCACTTCGACGCCGACATGGCCGGGATCGTCGAGGAGACCTGCCGGATCCTGCGGCACTGGATGGAGCACGGGGTCCGGATCTTCCGGGTGGACAACCCGCACACCAAGCCGGTCGTCTTCTGGCAGAAGGTGATCGCGGACATCAACAAGTCCGATCCCGACGTGATCTTCCTGGCGGAGGCCTTCACCCGGCCCGCGATGATGCGGGCGCTGGCCTCGGTCGGCTTCCAGCAGTCGTACACGTACTTCACCTGGCGCAACACCAAGGCCGAGCTGACCGAGTACCTGACCGAGCTGTCCGGCACCCGCTCGGCCTCCGTGATGCGGCCGAACTTCTTCGTGAACACGCCCGACATCCTCCACGAGTACCTCCAGAAGGGCGGCCGTCCCGCCTTCGAGGTCCGGGCGGTCCTCGCCGCCACCCTCTCCCCCACCTGGGGGGTCTACGCCGGCTACGAGCTGTGCGAGAACGAGCCGGTGCGCGAGGGCAGCGAGGAGTACCTGAACTCGGAGAAGTACGAGCTGCGCCCCCGCGACTGGGCCGCCGCCGACCGCGAGGGCCGCTCCATCGCCCCGCTGATCACCTCCCTGAACCGGATGCGCCGGCGCAACCCCGCCCTCCAGCAGCTGCGGGACATCCACTTCCACGCGACCGACAACGAACAGGTGATCGCCTATTCGAAGCACGCAGGGGCCAATTCCGTACTGGTGGTCGTCAACCTCGATCCGCACCACACCCAGGAGGCGACGGTCTCGTTGGACATGCCGGTACTCGGCCTCGACTGGCACGGGTCCCTCGCGGTGCGCGACGAGCTCACCGGCGAGACCTATCACTGGGGCAGGGCGAACTACGTGCGCCTGGAACCGGGCCGTACGCCCGCGCACGTCCTGGCCGCCCTGCGACCGTCCCCGCCCACCGGAGGGTCACCCACCACATGATGATCAACGATCCCGTCCCCGACACCTTCGAGGACACCCCCGCCAAGGACCGCGACCCCGACTGGTTCAAGCGGGCCGTCTTCTACGAGGTCCTCGTCCGCTCCTTCCACGACAGCAACGGCGACGGCGTCGGGGACCTCAAGGGGCTCACCCAGAAGCTGGACTACCTCCAGTGGCTGGGCGTCGACTGCCTCTGGCTGCCGCCGTTCTTCGCCTCGCCGCTGCGTGACGGGGGCTACGACGTCTCCGACTACACCTCCGTGCTGCCCGAGTTCGGGGACCTCGCCGACTTCGTGGAGTTCGTCGACGCCGCGCACAGCCGCGGCATGCGGGTGATCATCGACTTCGTCATGAACCACACCAGCGACCAGCACGAGTGGTTCCAGCAGTCCCGCAAGGACCCCGACGGCCCCTACGGCGACTACTACATGTGGGCGGACAACGACAAGCAGTACCAGGACGCCCGCATCATCTTCGTCGACACCGAGACCTCGAACTGGACGTACGACCCCGTCCGCAAGCAGTACTACTGGCACCGCTTCTTCTCGCACCAGCCGGACCTCAACTTCGAGAACCCGGCCGTGCAGGAGGAGATCGTCTCCGCCCTGCGGTTCTGGCTCGACCTCGGCATCGACGGCTTCCGCCTCGACGCCGTGCCCTACCTGTACGCCGAGGAGGGCACCAACTGCGAGAACCTGCCGCGCACCCACGAGCTCCTCAAGCGGGTCAGGGCGGAGATCGACGCGCACTACCCGGACACCGTCCTGCTCGCCGAGGCCAACCAGTGGCCCGAGGACGTCGTGGACTACTTCGGGGACTACGCGGCCGGCGGCGACGAATGCCACATGGCCTTCCACTTCCCGGTCATGCCGCGCATCTTCATGGCCGTGCGCCGCGAGTCGCGCTACCCCGTCTCGGAGATCCTGGCCAAGACCCCGGCGATCCCGGACCGCTGCCAGTGGGGCATCTTCCTGCGCAACCACGACGAGCTCACCCTCGAAATGGTCACGGACGAAGAGCGCGACTACATGTACTCCGAGTACGCCAAGGACCCCCGGATGCGCGCCAACATCGGCATCCGGCGGCGCCTGGCCCCGCTCCTGGACAACGACCGCAACCAGATCGAGCTGTTCACCGCCCTGCTGCTGTCCCTGCCCGGCTCGCCGATCCTCTACTACGGCGACGAGATCGGCATGGGCGACAACATCTGGCTCGGCGACCGCGACGGCGTGCGCACGCCGATGCAGTGGACCCCCGACCGGAACGCCGGTTTCTCCTCCTGCGATCCGGGAAGGCTGAACCTGCCGGTCATCATGGACCCCGTCTACGGGTACCAGGTCACCAACGTCGAGGCGGCCATGGCGTCGCCCTCCTCACTGCTGCACTGGACCCGCAGGCTCATCGAGATCCGCAAGGTGAACCCCGCCTTCGGCCTCGGCTCGTACACCGAACTGCCCTCGTCCAACCCGGCCGTCCTCGCGTTCCTGCGCGAGTACGGGGACGACCTGGTGCTGTGCGTGCACAACTTCTCGCGCTTCGCGCAGCCCACCGAGCTGGACCTGCGGTCCTTCAACGGGCGGGTCCCGGTGGAGCTCACGGGCGACGTGCGCTTCCCGCCGATCGGCGAATGGCCGTACCTGCTGACCCTGGCGGGCCACGGCTTCTACTGGTTCCGCCTGCGCCGGGAGTAGGCGCCCGCTGTAGGCCAGTCGCGCGAACCTGCGCGGTACCGGAACGGGGCGGGCACTCCAACGGGTCAACGCCCGCCCCTGTACGGAGCATCCTGACCCGACACTCGCACTTACCGGAGAAGCAACTGCCGCACATCCGGGACACTCTGCGCATTCTGTGACGGCCCGGGGAAAGGACGCGACGCCATGTCGGAGGCTGCATCCGCCCGGAGCCGGCTGGCGGCCGACCGGGCCGCCGGGATCGGCCCGTTCGAACCGATGCTGAGGGAGTGGCTGCCCGCGCAGCGCTGGTTCGCGGGCAAGGGACGCGAGATCGGCCGGCTCAGGGCCGTCTCGGCCGCCGAGCTGCTGCCCCCGGGCTCCGTCCCGGGACTGCTGCACCTGCTGCTCGACGTGGACGGCGACTGCTACCAGCTGCTGCTGGGCATCCGCCCCACCCCGCTGCCGCCCGCCCTCGCCCCCGCCCTGATCGGCCACGCCCGGTCCGGCCCGTACGCCGGCAGCGCCGTGTACGAGGCCCTGGGCGACCCCCGGCTCGCCGCCATCCTGCTGGAGCGGCTGCGCTCCCCCGGCACGCTGGGCCCGCTCCGCTTCGACCGGGACCCGGACGCCCCGATCGAACCCGGGCTCACCCCCCGCCCGCTGTCCGGGGAGCAGACCAACTCCTCGCTGATCTACGGCGATTCGTTCATCCTGAAGGTCTTCCGCCGGGTCGGCCCCGGGATCAACCCGGACCTGGAGCTGCCCAGAGCGCTCGCCGCCGCCGGCTGCGCCCGGGTGCCCGCCCCGGTCGCCTGGTACGAGGCCGCCCCGGGCGGTGGAGAACCGTTGACCCTGGGCGTGCTCCAGCCCTACCTGCGCGGCTCCGACGACGGCTGGCAGCTGGCCCTGCGCCGGCTCGGCGCCGGCGCCGACTTCACCGCCGAGGCCCACGCCCTGGGCCGGGCCACCGCCGAGGTGCACAGCGCCCTGGCCGACGCCCTGCCCACCCTGGCCCTGGGGCCCGAGCAGACCGCCCGGCTCGCCGCCGGGATGACCGCGCGGCTGGCCGCCACCGCCCGCGAGGTGCCCGCGCTGCGGCCCTACGAGGCCGGGCTGCGCGGCGCCTTCGACGCCCTGGCCGCCTCCCGGGGGGCCGGGGTCCCGGCCCAGCGCATCCACGGGGACCTGCACCTGGGCCAGACCCTGCGCACCGCCGACGGCAGCTGGGCGCTGATCGACTTCGAGGGCGAGCCCGCCCGGCCGCTGGCCGACCGCCGCCGCCCCGAACCGGCCGTCCGCGACATCGCCGGGATACTGCGCTCCTTCGACTACGCCGCCCGCTCGCACCGGCCCTTCGCCCCCGCCTGGGCGGACGCCTGCCGGGCCGCGTTCTGCGAGGGCTACGCCCGCACCACCGGCCGCGACCCGCGCGAGGACCCGGTCCTGCTGCGCGCGTACGAGACCGACAAGGCCGTGTACGAGGCCCGCTACGAGTCCCGGCACCGCCCCGACTGGCTGCACGTCCCGATGGCGGCGATCCGCCGGCTGTCGGCGCCCGAGCGCCCCGCCCACCGCATGCCCCCGCCCGCACCCGGCACCACCCCCCACCCGAAGCCCCCGAGGAGGCCGCTCGCGTGAGCGCCGCACGACAGCCGTCACCGACCGTCCGAGAGGAAGCCGCAGCGACCCCCGGGGCCGCGGAGGCGAAACGGCCCCGCGCCCCGCGCGCCCGCCGCGCCGCCCCGCCGCACGGGGTCCGGCCGGCCCCCGCCCTGGACGCGGGCGAACGGGCCCGGCTGCTGGAGGGCCGCCACCACGACCCGCACGCGCTGCTGGGCGCCCGCGCCCAGCGGGGCGGGGTGGCCTTCCGGGTGCTGCGCCCGTACGCGAAGGCCGTCACGATCCTGGCGAAGGGGCTGCGGGCCGAGCTCTTCGACGAGGGGGACGGGCTGTTCTCCGGGCTGCTGCCGCTGACCGGGGTGCCGGACTACCGGCTGCTGGTGGCGTACGACAGCGACGAGGTCGAGGTCCACGACCCGTACCGGTTCCTGCCCACCCTCGGCGAGCTGGACCTGCACCTGATCGGCGAGGGCCGGCACGAGGAGCTGTGGACGGCGCTCGGCTCGGAGGTCATGGAGCACCAGGGGGTGGCCGGCACCCGGTTCACCGTGTGGGCGCCCAACGCGCAGGGGGTGCGGGTCACCGGGGACTTCTCGTGCTGGGACTCGGTGGCGTACCCGATGCGCTCGCTGGGCTCGACCGGGGTGTGGGAGCTGTTCCTGCCGGGGGTGGGCGAGGGGACCCTGTACAAGTACGACGTCACCTGCCCGGACGGCGGCCACACCCTGCGCGCCGACCCGATGGCCCGCTACGCGGAGGTGCCGCCGGCGAACGCCTCGGTGGTCACCGCCTCCCGCTACGAGTGGGGGGACGCGCGGTGGATGGCCGCGCGGGGGCTGCGCCCGGCGCACCAGGCCCCGATGTCGGTGTACGAGCTGCACCTGGCCTCCTGGCGGCCGGGGCTGAGCTACCGCAGCCTGGCCGAGCAGCTGCCCTCGTACGTCAAGGAGCTGGGCTTCACGCACGTGGAGTTCATGCCGGTCGCCGAGCACCCCTTCGGCGGCTCGTGGGGCTACCAGGTGACCGGCTTCTACGCGCCCACCTCGCGGCTGGGCACCCCGGACGACTTCCGGTTCCTGGTGGACTCGCTGCACCGGGCCGGGATCGGGGTGATCGTCGACTGGGTGCCGGCGCACTTCCCGCGCGACGCCTGGGCGCTGGCCGAGTTCGACGGGCGGCCGCTGTACGAGCACCAGGACCCGCGGCGGGCCGCGCACCCGGACTGGGGGACGCTGGAGTTCGACTACGGGCGCAAGGAGGTCCGCAACTTCCTGGTGGCCAACGCCGTCTACTGGTGCCGGGAGTTCCACGTGGACGGGCTGCGCGTGGACGCGGTGGCCTCGATGCTGTACCTGGACTACTCGCGCGGCGAGGGCGACTGGTCGCCGAACGCGCACGGCGGCCGCGAGGACCTGGACGCGGTGGCGCTGCTCCAGGAGATGAACGCGACGGTGTACCGGAGCTGCCCGGGCGTGGTGACGATCGCGGAGGAGTCCACGGCCTGGGAGGGGGTCACCCGGCCGACGGACGCGGGCGGGCTGGGCTTCGGCCTGAAGTGGAACATGGGCTGGATGCACGACACGCTGCGGTACGCGTCGAAGGAGCCGGTGCACCGCAAGTACCACCACCACGACATGACCTTCGGGATGGTGTACGCGTTCAGCGAGAACTACGTGCTGCCGATCTCGCACGACGAGGTGGTGCACGGCAAGCGCTCGCTGGTGTCGAAGATGCCGGGCGACTGGTGGCAGCAGCGGGCCACGCACCGGGCGTACCTGGGCTTCATGTGGGCCCATCCGGGCAAGCAGCTGCTCTTCATGGGGCAGGAGTTCGCACAGGGTTCGGAGTGGTCGGAGACCTACGGGCCGGACTGGTGGCTGCTGGACTCCTCCTACCCGGCGGCCGGGGACCACCGCGGGGTGCGGGAGCTGGTGCGCGACCTGAACCGGGCGTACACGGCGGCGCCGGCGCTGTGGGAGCGGGACTCGGTGCCGGAGGGCTTCGCCTGGGTGGAGGCGGACGCCGCCGAGGACAACGTGTTCGCCTTCCTGCGGTACGCGGGCGACGGCTCGCCGCTGCTGTGCGTGTCGAACTTCTCGCCGGTGGTGCGGCACGGGTACCGGATCGGGGTGCCGGACGCGGTCCCGCTGTGGCGGGAGGTCCTCAACACGGACCGGGAGGTGTACGGCGGGAGCGGGGTGCACCACGAGCGCCCGCTGCGGCCCGAGCCGGTCCCGGCGCAGGGCCGGGAGAAGAGCCTGCGGCTGACGCTGCCGCCGATGGCGACGGTCTGGTTCAGGCCCTGAGCATGCGGGGGCCCTCGCTACCCCCGTATGCGAGGGCCCCGATATGGATCACGTACGGCTCGGGGGTGTGGTTCACGGTGTGTGGCGGGGATCACTCGGCGGGTCCGAAAAGCCCCCTGAAATGGAGTGGCCGGATCCGTACGCTGTAAATGGATCTTCCAACCATCCGATTACCGGACAGTCGCCGGGAAAACCGCATAAAGTCATGAACTGCATAGGACTTTCCTACGAGTTATTGGCTTGTTTGAATAGTCCGTAGTCGCAACGGCTTGGCCACTTCTACCGTGTGCCGTGTGCACTCCAGCCCACCATTCAATGCCCCCGCCGCGCGTCGCCTTCGCGCGGCCCTGGGCATGGCTCCCGGTCATGTCGCCTACGGCCTGCGGGCCCAGTACGGCCTGCTCGTCGCACCCGAGACCGTGATGGCCTGGGAGCGGGGCGAGCAGTCGCCCAGCTCCGCCGAGCTCACCGCCCTCGCCGGCGTGCTCTGGTGTTCCCCCGGGGAACTGCTCGCCGAGCCCGTGACCCTGCGGGAACACCGGATGGCCCGGGGCCTGGACCCCGAGGACCTGGCCCGCCGGGTGGGCCTGGAGCCGGGCGCCTACCTGAAGATGGAGGAGAGCGGGCGCTGGAAGGGCAACGAGCGCCAGTCCGCCGCCCTCGCCACGGCCCTGAAGCTGAGCCTGGCCCAGTTCGTGGCGGTGACCGGCAAGAAGGACGAGCTCGACGGGCTGCTGCGCAGCGCGGCGACCACCCGCTGGCAGGCGTACGTGAAACCGCTCGCCAAGCTGCTCCCGGTGCCCAAGTCCCAGCTGGAGCGGATCCTGGAGCTCCTCTACAACGAGTACCAGCAGCGGATGGTCGCCACCGTCAGCTGGGGCGGCGGCGACAGCTCCACCTGGACGGGCGACGCCGGCCGGGAGTACCTGGAGGCGATCTCCGAGCGGTTCTGGTCGCTGGCCGGCGGTGCGGGATAGCTCACGCGCGGCGCGCCCGGCGGATGCGCGACGGCCCCGGACGGCCTCCTCGGGGGAGGGCGTCCGGGGCCGTTCGGCGCGGAACCGGTGACGGAGGTCCCGGCGGGACGGGCCGGAAGGCCCGCTCAGAAGACGGACTCGGCCTCGTACATGCGGTCCTCCGGGACCGTCTTGAGCTCGGTGACCGCATCGGCCAGCGGGGCCATGACCACGTCGGTGCCGCGCAGGGCGGTCATGTTGCCGAACTCCCCGCGGTGCACGGCCTCGACGGCGTGCCAGCCGAAGCGGGTGGCCAGGACGCGGTCGTAGGCGGTGGGGACCCCGCCGCGCTGGACGTGGCCGAGGATGACCGGGCGGGCCTCCTTGCCGAGGCGGTGCTCCAGCTCGACGGCGAGGCGGTTGCCGATGCCGGCGAAGCGCTCGTGGCCGTAGGCGTCGATGGCGCCCTTCTCGTACGGCATGGAGCCCTCGGCCGGGTGCGCGCCCTCGGCGACGCAGATGACGGCGAACTTCTTACCGCGGGCGAATCGTTCCTCCACCATCTTGACCAGGGCGTCCACCTCGAAGGGCCGCTCCGGCAGGCAGATGCCGTGGGCGCCGCCGGCCATGCCGGACTCCAGGGCGATCCAGCCCGCGTGGCGGCCCATGACCTCGACGACCATCACGCGCTGGTGGGACTCGGCGGTGGTCTTGAGGCGGTCGATGGCCTCGGTGGCGACGGTGACGGCGGTGTCGAAGCCGAAGGTGCGGTCGGTGGCGGAGATGTCGTTGTCGATGGTCTTCGGCACGCCGACGACCGGCATCCCGGCGTCCGAGAGCATCCGGGAGGCCGTCAGGGTGCCCTCGCCGCCGATCGGGATCAGCGCGTCGATCTCGTAGCGCCGGGCCAGCTCCGCCGCGTTCTCGGCGGCCTCGTGCAGCCGGGCGCGCTCCATGCGCGCCGAGCCGAGGATGGTGCCGCCGCGCGCCAGGATGCCGCTGACCTCGTTGATGTCCAGGGGGCGGTAGTGGCCGTCGAGGAGGCCCTTGAAGCCGTCCTCGAACCCGATGACCTCGTCACCGTGGCCGACCAGCGCGCGGTGGACGACCGACCGGATGACGGCGTTCAGGCCGGGACAGTCGCCGCCTGCGGTGAGAACTCCGATACGCATCGTCCTGTGTCTCCTGCTCCTGGTCGTACCTGATGGGCGTATTGATCCCACGTGTCCGATTGTTCCACGGCGTCGGGGCGGCCCGCGCTCCGTGTTGCTCCGCCCAGCAGGCCTTTCGTCCCGGCCGTCCGGGCCCTTTTTCCGGCGGGCGCTTTATCCACTGACCGGGGTACTGTCAAGAGGTCGAGCCGCATCAAACACATATCCACCACCCACAGCATGGACGGAGAGCACGCGTGACGCGCAGCGTGTACGTGACCGGGATCGAGCGGGGGGACGGCCGCCAGGTCGTCGAGCTGGGCATCATGGAGCTGCTGACCCGCCAGACGGGCCGGGTCGGCGTCTACCGTCCGCTGCTGCACGACGCACCGGACCGCCTCTTCGACCTGCTCAAGGCCCGCTACCGGCTCGACCAGGACGCCTCGGCGGCCTACGGGATGGAGTACGGGGAGGCCTCGGCGGTCCTGGCCGAGAAGGGGACCGACGAGCTGGTCTCCCGGCTCGTGGACCGCTACCACCGGGTGGCCCGGGACTACGAGGTGATGCTGGTCCTCGGCACCGACTACGCCGACACCAACCTCCCCGACGAGCTGGCGCTGAACGCCCGCCTCGCCAACGAGCTCGGCGCGGTCGTCGTACCCGTCGTGGGCGGCACCGGGCAGCCCGCCGACACCGTGCGCGCCGAGGCCCGCAACGCCCACCGGGCCTACGAGAGCCTGGGCTGCCACGTGGTGGCGATGGTGGTCAACCGGGTCGCCGCCGCGGACCGGGACTCCATAGCCGAGCGGCTCGCCGCCCGCCTCCCCGTGCCCTGCTACGTCCTGCCGGACGACAAGTCCCTCGCGGCCCCGACCGTCGCCCAGATCACCCGGGCGCTCGGCGGCGAGGTGCTCCTCGGCGACGAGGCCGGGCTGGCCCGCGACGCCGTGGACTTCGTCTTCGGCGGCGCGATGCTGCCGAACTTCCTCGCCGCCCTGACCCCCGGCTGCCTCGTGGTCACCCCCGGGGACCGCGCCGACCTGGTCGTCGGCGCGCTCGCCGCGCACACCTCCGGCACCCCGCCGATCGCCGGGGTCCTGCTGACCCTGGGCGAGCGCCCCGGGCAGGACGTCCTCACCCTCGCCTCGAAGCTGGCGCCCGGCACCCCGGTGGTGTCGGTGGCCGGCAACAGCTTCCCGACGGCCGCCGAGCTCTTCTCGCTGCAGAGCCGGCTGAACTCCGCGACCCCGCGCAAGCTGGAGACCGCGCTCGGCCTCTTCGAGCGGCACGTGGACACCGCCGAGCTGCGCGGGCTGCTGTCGGTGGCCCGCTCGGAGCGCGTCACCCCGATGATGTTCGAGCACGAGCTGCTGGAGCGGGCCCGCTCCGAGCGCCGCCGCGTCGTACTGCCCGAGGGCACCGAGGAGCGGGTGCTGCGGGCCGCGGACGTGGTGCTGCGCCGCGGCGTCTGCGACCTGACCCTCCTCGGCGAGGAGCAGGCGATCCTGAAGAAGGCCGCCGACCTGGGCGTCGACATCTCCGCCGCGCAGCTCATCGACCCGGCGACCTCGCCGATGCGGGAGCGGTTCGCCGAGTACTACGCACAGGCCCGCGCCCACAAGGGGATGACGGTCGAGCTGGCCCACGACGTGGTCACCGACGTCAACTACTTCGGCACGCTGATGGTCCAGCAGGGCCTGGCCGACGGCATGGTCTCCGGCTCCGTGCACTCCACCGCCGCGACCATCCGCCCGGCCTTCGAGATCATCAAGACCAAGCCGGAGGCCTCGATCGTCTCCTCCGTGTTCTTCATGTGCCTGGCCGACCGGGTCCTCGTGTACGGGGACTGCGCGGTCAACCCGGACCCGGACGCCGAGCAGCTGGCCGACATCGCCGTCCAGTCGGCCGCCACCGCCGCGGCCTTCGGCGTCGAGCCCCGGATCGCGATGCTCTCGTACTCCACCGGCACCTCCGGCTCCGGCGCGGACGTGGAGAAGGTCCGCAAGGCCACCGAGACCGTCCGCGGGGGCCGGCCGGACCTGCTGATCGAGGGCCCGATCCAGTACGACGCGGCCGTGGAGCCCTCGGTGGCGGCGACCAAGCTGCCCGGCTCGGAGGTGGCCGGCCGGGCGAGCGTGCTGATCTTCCCCGACCTGAACACGGGCAACAACACCTACAAGGCCGTGCAGCGTTCGGCGGGCGCCATCGCCATCGGCCCCGTGCTCCAGGGCCTGCGCAAGCCCGTCAACGACCTCTCGCGCGGGGCGCTCGTGCAGGACATCGTCAACACCGTGGCGATCACCGCGATCCAGGCCCAGTCCCAGGAGTCGCCCTCCGCCGGCGCCTGACCCTCCCTCACCACCCCTCCCCCGGCATCCCGCCCGTCTCCCGTCCGCCTCTCGTCCGCCCCGAAGGAAAGACCCGCACCGTGACCGCAACGCGCGTACTCGTCCTCAACTCCGGCTCCTCGTCGGTGAAGTACCAGCTCCTCGACATGGCGGACTCCTCCCGCCTGGCCGTGGGCCTGGTGGAGCGGATCGGGGAGGAGGGCTCCCGGCTGGTGCACGAGCCGCTCGCCGGCCCGGGCGCCGGGGGCGGCAGGCGCGAGCGGACGGGGGCGATCGCGGACCACGCGCAGGCCCTGCGCGCGGTGGCCGAGGAGCTGGCCGCCGACGGGATGGGCCTGGACTCCCCCGAACTGGCGGCCGTGGGCCACCGGGTGGTGCACGGCGGGACCCGGTTCACCGCCCCGACGGTGATCGACGACGAGGTGCTGGCGGAGATCCGCAACCTGATCCCGCTGGCCCCGCTGCACAACCCGGCGAACGTGACCGGCATCGAGGTGGCCCGCGAGCTGCGCGCGGACCTCCCGCAGGTGGCGGTCTTCGACACGGCCTTCCACTCGACGATGCCGGAGCACGTGGCCCGGTACGCCATCGACGCGGCGACCGCCGAGAAGTACTCCATCCGGCGGTACGGCTTCCACGGCACCTCCCACGCCTACGTCTCGCGCGCGACGGCCGCGCTGCTGGGCAGGGCGGTGGAGGACGTGAACGTGATCGTGCTGCACCTGGGCAACGGGGCCTCGGCCTCCGCCGTGCGCGGCGGGGTCTGCGAGGAGACCTCGATGGGTCTTACCCCGCTGGAGGGCCTGGTCATGGGGACCCGCTCGGGGGACCTGGACCCGGCCGTGGTCTTCCACCTGGCGCGGGTGGGCGGGCTGTCGGTGGACGAGATCGACTCGCTGCTCAACAAGAAGAGCGGTCTGCTGGGTCTGTGCGGCGACAACGACATGCGCGAGGTGACCCGGCGGGCGGGCGAGGGCGACGAGGCGGCGCGCCTGGCGCTGGCGGCGTACGTCCACCGGCTGAAGAAGTACATCGGCGCCTACACGGCGGTACTGGGCCGGGTGGACGCGGTGGTGTTCACGGCGGGCGTCGGCGAGAACGCCGCGGCGGTCCGCGAGGCGGCGGTTTCCGGACTGGAGGAGCTGGGGCTCGCGCTGGACCTGGAGGCGAACGCGGTGCGCTCCGCGGAGCCCCGGCTGATCTCGACGGACTACGCGCGGGTGGCGGTGGCCGTGGTGCCCACGGATGAGGAGCTGGAGATCGCCACCCAGGCGTACGCGCTGGTTACCGGCTAGTCACTTGGACTTTCCACCAGACGGAATATTCCGCTGCGAAACAAACGGATAGGATCCGCTTCATGCGCCGTTCCAAAATCGTCTGCACGCTGGGCCCCGCCGTCGACTCGCTTGAGCAGCTGAAAGCGCTCATCGAGGCAGGTATGAACGTGGCCCGATTCAACTTCAGCCACGGTTCCCAGGCAGAACACCAGGAGCGGTACGACCGCGTCCGGAGGGCTTGCGAGGAGACCGGGCGCGCGGTCGGCGTACTCGCCGACCTCCAGGGTCCGAAGATCCGCCTGGAGACCTTCGCCGAGGGTCCCGTCGAGCTGGTGCGCGGTGACGAGTTCACCATCACCACCGAGGACGTCCCGGGCGACAAGTCCATCTGCGGCACCACCTACAAGGGCCTCCCGGGCGACGTCGCCAAGGGTGACCAGGTCCTGATCAACGACGGCAACGTCGAGCTGCGGGTGACCGAGGTCGAGGGCCCGCGGGTCAAGACCATCGTCATCGAGGGCGGTGTCATCTCGGACCACAAGGGCATCAACCTGCCCGGTGCCGCCGTGAACGTCCCCGCCCTGTCGGAGAAGGACGTCGACGACCTGCGCTTCGCCCTCCGCATGGGCTGCGACATGGTCGCCCTGTCCTTCGTCCGCGACGCCGACGACGTCAAGGACGTCCACCGCGTCATGGACGAGGAGGGCCGCCGGGTCCCCGTCATCGCCAAGGTGGAGAAGCCGCAGGCCGTCGAGAACATGGAGGCCGTGGTCGCGGCCTTCGACGCGGTCATGGTGGCCCGCGGCGACCTGGCCGTCGAGTACCCGCTCGAAAAGGTCCCGATGGTCCAGAAGCGGCTCATCGAGATGTGCCGCCGCAACGCCAAGCCGGTCATCGTCGCCACCCAGATGATGGAGTCGATGATCACCAACTCCCGGCCGACCCGCGCCGAGGCCTCCGACGTCGCCAACGCCATCCTCGACGGCGCCGACGCGGTCATGCTCTCCGCCGAGTCCTCGGTGGGCGCCTACCCGATCGAGACCGTCAAGACGATGTCGAAGATCGTCACGGCGGCCGAGGAGGAGCTCCTCTCCAAGGGCCTCCAGCCGCTGGTCCAGGGCAAGAAGCCGCGTACCCAGGGCGGCTCCGTCGCCCGCGCGGCCTGCGAGATCGCGGACTTCCTCGACGGCAAGGCCCTGGTCGCCTTCACCCAGTCCGGCGACACCGCCCGCCGCCTGTCCCGCTATCGCGCCACGCAGCCGATCCTGGCGTTCACCACCGACGTGAACACCCGCAACCAGCTCACCCTGAGCTGGGGCGTCGAGTCGGCCATCGTCCCGCACGCCGACAGCACCGACGCGATGGTCGAGCTGGTCGACGCCGAGGTCCTGAAGCTCCAGCGCTTCAACACCGGCGACACGATGATCATCACGGCCGGCTCGCCCCCCGGCGTCCCGGGCACGACCAACATGGTCCGCGTCCACCACCTGGGCGGAGCCTCCCGCGACTGAGGCCCCCGAGCCCGCCCGACTCTGCCGCACAGAGACCGAGGGCGGCACCCCGGCCCCCTGAAGGGGACCCGGGGTGCCGCCCTCGGTGCGTTGCGGACGCGGCGCCGCGCGGACCGCCGCGCGGACTAGCCCTCCGGCGGGCCGATGTAGTTGTGCAGGCCGGGGACCGTGAGGTTGCCGCCGAACTGGCCGGCCTGGACGACCTTGACGTGCGTGAAGAACGCGAAGGGGACGTTCAGGGGCGGCGGGCTGTTCGGGGTGAACTCGATCGGGATGAGCCCGAAGAGGTTGCCCTTGAGGCTCTCCGTGTACATCGTGACCTTGCCGTCGCGGATCGTGGACGTGGAGCCCGGGCGCGACTTCAGGTGGGCGACGTTCCCCGTCTTGCCGACCGTCTGGTAGAGGTCCTTGATGTCCAGCGAGCTCGCCGTGAACTTCAGGACCTTCTTGACGTTCCCGCTCGCCGTCTTCACCTCCACGATGCCCTCGTAGTCCAGGCCGTAGAGGGTCAGCAGGGAGCTGTCCAGGTACCAGGGCTCGTCGGGCAGGAGCGGGATGCCCTGCTCCAGCCTGGCGTCGGCCAGCGCCTTGGCGTCGAAGGTCGGGCAGGGGAAGGGCTGCTTGCCGTCCGGGTCCACCGTGGTGGACGGGGAGGGCGAGGCTCCGTCCGCCTTGTCGGCGTCGGCCGCCGTCTTGCCCGTCTCGTCCTTGGGGGTCTTGACGGTGTCCTTGACCGACTGGGGCAGCTCCTCGACCGTGGCGCCGGCCTTCTTGGCGGCGTCGCGGATCGCGTCGGCCGCCGGGTCGGGGGCCGCGGTCTTCGGGGGGCTCGGGGTGCTCGGCGTGACGGGGGCGGGCGCCGGCTTCTGCGCGCCCTGGAGGGGCTTGCCGAGGCCGTCCACCAGACCTTTGAGGGCGTCGCCGACGCCCAGCGGGTCGAGCGGGTTGGACGTCTTCGTCGCCGAGGGGGACGGGGAGGCGCTGGCGGACGGCTTGGCCGCCGGGGTCTCCTGCTTGCGCTCCTTCGGCGCCTCGGGCTGCTTGGCCGAGGGGCTCGTCTGCGGCTTGGGCACCAGCCCGCCCGCACCCGGCGAGGCGCTCGCGCCCGGCGAGGCACCGGGCGAGGGCTTCGCGGACGGGGACCCGGACGGGGACGGCGAGGCCGACGGCGAGGGCTCGTCGGAGCGCGTCACGCACGGGCCGGGAGCGAAGGGGATCTCCTTGTCGTCGGCCAGGGCCAGCTTGGGGGCCATGCCCATCCCGACGAGCACGGCCGTCGGCATCGCCGCGAGCGCCATCGTCTTGCCGACGGGTATCTGGAGCTTGTTCAGCAGCGACTTCCTGGGCGCCGCGTGGCGGCCCTTTCTCTCACGGGACTCTGCGCCTGGGGCCACGCCCCGCTGCGTCTCGTCACCCCGCACTGTTCCTCCCGCCATCGGCGTGGGCAGTCTTCTCGGTCACGTACGCCGTTTCCGTCTCGCGGGGGCCCGGGACGCCGTGGAACGGGTCCAGGTCCGCAGGCGCCGCCTCGGCCTGCTCGGGCTCCTCCTCCACCGGGACGCCCGGCGACCACGCCAGCGCGAGGCATCCGCCGACCATGGCCGTGAGGAAGCCGATGAAGAAGCCGCCGAGGTTGGACTTCGGGATCGACACCAGGGCCAGGAGGATCGCCGCGACACCCGCGAAGACCCGGATGCCCTGCTGGAACCAGAGGGCGATGCCCAGGGTGACCAGCAGGACGCCGAGGATCAGCGAGACGGAGCCGGACGTCGTCGCGATCGCGAGCGTGACGTTGGCCAGGCGGATGTCCGCGAACGGGAAGTAGATGATCGGCACTCCGCCGAGGAGCGTGAACAGGCCCGCCCAGAAGGGACGGGTACCACGCCAGGCACGGAAGCGGAGGCGCAGGACAGTGAGCCAGTGATCGTCTGCGGCGTGAACCGGGGCCTGGGGGTTCATGGACAACAGCTCCCTGGAAACGGTGGTACGGAGAACTCTGTGGAGCCCGGACGGGCGGGCGCCGACGGCTGCCGCCGCCCGCGCGTCCGGTCAGTCACGCATCCGGGACGAGGCTTACTTCTCGTCCTGGTAGCACGGCTGGTTGCCGCTGAGCAGGCGCAGCTTGAGGTCGGGCAGCGTGAAGGTGCCCGCCGTCGTCGCCCACGCCTTCTGGCGCACGTTCGTCAGCGTCGCCTTCTTGGCGCGCTGCGAGAACAGGCCGCCGTCCGCCACCGTGCCGGGGACCGGCTTGGTGACGTGGCTGCCGTCGCCGACCGCGACACCGATGTCAAGCTGGTCGAACTTGGCGTCCGCGTCCAGCTCGGCGACGTCGAGGTAGATGTTCTCGGCGACGGCCGGCTTGCCCTTGTTGCCGGTGTGCAGCTGCAGCGTGATGGCGCCGAGGCCCGGCACCGGGGTGACCAGCGACTGGCACATGTTGGTGATCTCGGCGCGGCTGAAGCCGGAGATCGTCACCGGGTGCTTGCTGATGTCCTTGCTGCCGAGGGTCGCACCCTCGGCAACGCTGCCGTACTGGATCAGGTTGTCACCGACGAGCGAGTCGGCCGACACCTTGAAGTCCTGGCCCGACACGCTGAACGAGGCCGCGAGGGCACCCTGCGCCAGACCCACACCGACCGCGGCCGTGGCCGCGATGGACGGCACCATGACGAGCGCGAAGCGCTTCCATCTGGTCCCGCCACGAACCTGAGAACTCATTTCGTTCCTCCTTCTCGGACGTACATCTCCGGTCCGGACAGAGCCCGGCCTGGGATGGGAGAAGTGCTACGTCCTCGGGAAGGAGCGCAGGCGGCCGAGCCGCGGCGCAGCCGCGTCCGATACACCGGCGATCACCCCCGAGCGACAACCACTGGGCCACGCGTTCGCGCAACCTGGAGGACAGGCCCTGCCGGTGTGGCAGAGACCCCCCTGTCCACGGCCGGTGTGCGTGCCACCGGCCCACCCGGTGGGGACCCTCCGCCGCGGCCGCCGGATGAGCGGCTCTACGGGAAGGACCGAGCGTCGCCGATCGTGGTCCATTCCAGGCCGGGGCACAAGGGGGGTCGTTACTCGCGGGTAACGGCTGGGTAACCGGAGCGCCGCCCTACGTCGCACAGCGGCCACACAGGGTGTCACCCAGGGCCACGACAGAAGGGGTGAAGAAGGAACCAACCGGACAGTTCACGGGGTTCGATTTACTGCGAGTAACAGCGGCCACGATTACCAAGTTTTGGCAAAGCGCGGCCGCTGTTTATCTCCGTGTCAACAAATCGCCGGTCACCCGGCGGGATCCCGCTCCAGCCGGAGCCGGGCGGGGCTCCAGAAAGGGCGGGACTCCAGAACGGACGGGGTCCTAGAACAGCACGCGCGCCAGCGCCGTGCGGGCCGCGGTCACCCGCGGGTCGTCGGCGCCGATGACCTCGAACAGCTCCAGCAGCCGGACCCGTACGGAGTCCCGCTCGTCGCCCGCCGTCACCCGCACGGTGTCCACCAGGCGGGAGAAGGCGTCCGCCACGTGTCCGCCGGCCAGGTCCAGGTCGGCCGCGGCCATCTGGGCGGCCGGGTCGCGCGGGTTCTCGGCGGCCGTGGAGCGCACCGTCTGCGGGTTCATGTGCTGCACCCGCGAGAGCAGCTCGGCCTGGGCCAGGCCCAGCTTGGCCTCGGTGTTGGCCGGGTCGTCCGCGAGCACGTTCTTGTACGCCTGCACGGCGCCGTCCAGGTCGCCCGCGTCCAGCGCGACGACGGCCGCCTCCAGCAGCGCGTCGTGGGGGCCGGCCGGCACGGCGGCCGGGGCCGCCGGGGCGCCCTCGGCGTCGGGGTCGACCTGGATGCCGAGGATGCCGAAGCGCTCCTCGGCGACCTGCACCAGCTGGGCCAGGGTCTCGCGGATCTGCTGCTCGGGGACCACGCCCTGGAACAGCGGCAGCACCTGGCCGGCGACCACGGCGAACACGGCCGGGATGCCCTGGATGCCGAACTGCTGCATCAGCATCTGGTTGGCGTCGACGTCGATCTTCGCCAGGACGAGGCGCCCGCCGGCCTCGACGGTCAGCCGCTCCAGGAGCGGACCGAGCTGCTTGCACGGCTCGCACCACTCGGCCCAGAAGTCGAGGACGACCGGGACCTCGTTGGAGAGCTGGAGGACGTCGCTTTCGAAGCCGGCCTCGTCGACGTCGATGACGAGCGCGGAGGGCGGTACAGCGCCGCCGGGCGCGTCGCCGCCGGACTGGCGGGCGGAGGCCGCGCGCGCCTGCTCGGCCTTCGCCTTGGCTTCGCCGGCCGCCTTCACCGCGGCGAGGTCGACGACGCCGCTCATGGACATGTTTCTGGGCTGCATGCGTACATCCTCCCCCGTGTGCGCGCGCCGACGAAAAGGATCCCGGAAGATCCCGCGTGAAACGTCGTGTCCGACGTTTCCGCGTGGTGCTGCTCTCACTGCCTCACTGCTGTGGCGCCGGGTCCCCACCTGGCGCCGGTAGCTCTTCGCGTGGTTGTCGCTCTTACGCTACGAGCCGTAGCGTAACTCCCCCGGACGCCGGGCGCCCCGTGATCTGAAGCACACCTCCGGGGCCCCCGACGGTTCCGCTACTGACGGGTATGGTCTCGGCCATGCGCAACCCCTGCTCCCGCACCACCCCCCAGCCCGGCCGCACCGGCCGCCCCCGCAGTGCGGCCGCGGACGCGGCGATCCTGGCGGCGACGCGGGACGCGCTGGTGGAGCTGGGCTGGTCGAAGCTGACGATGGGGGACGTCTCGGCCCGCGCGGGGGTCGCGAAGACCACGCTGTACCGGCGCTGGGCGGGGAAGAACGAACTGGTCGTGGACGCGGTCGCGGAACTCTTCGACGCGCTCGAACTGCCCGACCGGGGCTCGCTGGAAGCGGACATCGAGTACGTGGTCCTGCAGTTCGCGGCGCTGCTCCGGCGCCCGGAGGCCCGTACGGCCCTGATGGCGGTGGTCGCCGAGTCCACCCGGGACGAGGCGCTGCGCGACCGGATCCGGTCGGCGATCGTGGACCGGCAGAAACGTCTCGTCGTACTGGGGCGCGAGCGGGCCCAGGAGCGCGGCGAACTCCCGGCCGAGGAGGACCAGGCCCTCGCCGGGCACACCACGGACCTGATCTTCGACGTGATCGCGGGCACCGTGGTGCACCGCGCGCTGGTGAGCTCCGAGCCGGTGGACGAGGGCTGGGTGGCCGCCTTCACCGCCCTGCTGATGCACGGCCTCTCCGCCCGCGCCTGAGGCGGCGCCGGCCGGGAGAGCGCGCGGGGCCGGCCGCGCGGGCTCCCCGGGGCGGGGGCCGCGCGCCCGCCCCCCGCCCCGGGGGGGGGGGGGGCGAGTAGCCCGCGGGCGC
>NZ_JBFBGN010000125.1:0-20073 GCF_040684675.1 Streptomyces sp. NPDC089915
CCGGCACGCCGAGAGCACGCACCAGACGCCGCGGGGCCGCCCTTCGGGCGACGACGGGAGTTTGACGACAGGCCCTAAGGCGCGCCGGCCCGGCCCGTCGTCCGGCCCGCCGCGCGCCCCGTGAGGGCGGCCCGCAGCCCCGGGTCGCGGACCGCGCGGGTGCCCCGTACCGCCACCGCCGCGAGGGGGTCGGCCGGTGACCGGTCCCGGTCCAGTGCGACGAGCAGGCGCTGTCCGGCGGGGGAGGCCCAGGGGGAGTGCGCGCAGCCCCCGGAGCCGGCCACGGCCAGGCAGCACAGGGTGAGCAGCAGCGGCAGCGCGAACCAGTACACCACCCCCGCCGCGGTCGCCCCGTCCGCCGGTACGGACAGCGCGGCCGCCGCCATGGCCACCACCAGCACCCCGGCCCGGCGGACCGACCGGACCCCGTCCGCCACCGCGCCCCGGACCCGTTCGGGCACCGCCAGGCCCGCCTCGGCCAGCCGGTCCGCGAGGGCCCGTACGGCCGTGTGCGCGGCGGCCGCGCGCCGGACGGCCGCCACCGGGGACTGCCCGTCGGGGCCGAACGCGCCCAGCACCGACCGCTCGTACGCGTCGCGGGCGACCGGGTCGACGACGGTGGCCCAGCCGGTGTGGGCGAGCAGCAGCCGGCGCCGGCGCTCCATCGAGACCAGCGTCAGCACCGCCACCCGCTCGGGCCCGCCGGCCAGGTACGCGGCCTCGTACAGGGTGAGCGGCGCCCCCGGCCGGCCCGTCGGGGCGGCCGGGGGCCCGGCCGCCGCGGAGGAGGCGCGCAGCAGGCGCGCGGCCGAGCCGAGCACCCCGGCCCAGGCGAGCAGCAGGAACAGGATCCAGAACATGGGCGATTCCTACACCCGCCCCCGCCCGCGCCGGCCGTGCGCCGCGCAAGCGTGAGCAGCTCGTGACGCGGATGTGATGGACGGTCAGGTACTGCTGGAGCAGCTGGAACCGGACGAACTGCTGCAACTCGAACCGCTGGAGCAGCTGGAGCCGCCGGACCCCCCTGAACAGCTCGAACCGCTCGAACAGCCGGCGGACCCGGCGCAGCTCGACCCACTCGAACAGCTGGAACCGGAACCCCCGCAGCCGGAGCCGCCGCCGCAGCCGCCGGAACCGGCGGACCCGCCCGGGTCGGAGGCCGCGCACCACACCACGGGCACCAGGTCGACGGACGAGGACCCGGAGTCGGAGTCGGAGCCCGAGCCGGAACGCGGGTCGGAGGAGCGCGAGGACCGCACCGCCGAGGCCCGCCCCCGCGCCTGGGCCGCCGCCAGCCGGGTACCGCGCGCCGCGGGCACCAACTGGGCCCGCAGCCCCGGGTCCCGCAGCCCCCGCAGCCCGAACAGCGCCGTCCGCACCGCCGGGGTCTGGTCGGCGGCGTACCGCGCCCGGGCCCGCTTCAGCGCGGCCCGGCCCGCCGGGGTCACCCGCCGCCGGGCCCGCCGGGCACCCGTCGCGCCCGCCACGATGCCGGCCGCCAGCACCGGCAGCACCTTGAGGACGAACGGGACCTGCGACTCCTGCGTCAGCGCCATGGACACGAACGTCACCGGCAGGGACACCGGGATCAGCACCGCGCAGACCACCGTCTGCACCAGCCCCCAGCGCCGCCGCCCCCGTCCCGCACCGGGCGGTGCGATCATCCCGCGCGCGGCGAGGGCGTCCCCGGTCTCCTGCACCGCCGGGTCCAGCATGGCCCCGTACCGCACCTGGTACAGCCAGCCGGACGGCGCCGCCCGCAGGGCCGCCAGCACGGCCCGCTGGGCGGGGTCGGCGCCGCTCGCGCGCCGCCCCTCGTGGACGATGCCCGGCCCGCCCGCCACCAGGCGGCCGGCGCCGAGCAGCGCGACGAGCGCCGCGTCCACGACCGCCCCGGGCCCGCCCGCCAGGAACGCGGCCTCCGACAGGTCGTGCACCTCGGCCCTTGCCGACACCCGCCCGCGCCGCGGCCCCAGCAGCAGCCCGAGGCTCGACAGCAGGACGGCGGCCCACACCGCCACCGCGAGAACGTTCACAGTCCCCTCCCCGTCAGCGCGCGGGTCCAGCGGGCGATCCGCCCGGGCGGCCGCGCCCCGGCCCGGTCCCGCCACCACGCGGTGAGCCGGCGGCGTGCCGCCGGGTCGTCCGGCAGGTCCTGGATCAGCAGGTGCTCCGCGAAGTCCAGCGCGTCGCGCCGGTAGCCGCCCGCCATCGGCCGGCGCCGCGCGTACGCGAGGAAGGCGGTGCGGTAGGCCTGCGGCCCGCCCAGGATCCCGGGCAGCTCGGGCGCGACCTTCGCCACCACGTCGGCCCGCTTGGCGGCCAGCGCCCGCGCCTGGATCCGCACCCGCTGCCGGTCGAACCCCTCGGGCACCGGGGTCCCGGCGACCAGCGCCGACAGCAGCGCGGCCTGCCCGAGCCCCACCCGCGTCCGCACGGCCTCGCCGGCCGGCGCGGCGTCCGCCTCCCGTACGACGGCCGGCTTCCGCACGGGCCGCGCGCCCGCCGGGGCGCCCGCCACGGCGCGGATCCGCTCCAGCTCCCCGGCGAGCTCGTCGCCCGCCGGGAAGTCGTCGTCCCGCTCCAGCAGCACCCCCGGCGGGTCCACCCGTTCGCGCAGCCGCGCGAGGACGTCGAGCACCACCGGCGGCACCGGGTGCGCGTGCGTGTCGTGCCAGACGCCCTCGCGCTCCACGCCCCCGGCCACGTGCACGTACGCCAGCGCCTCCAGCGGGATCGCGTCCAGCACGGCGGCCGGGTCCTCGCCCCGGTTGACCCGGTTGGTGTGCAGGTTGGCGACGTCGATCAGCAGCCGTACCCCGGTCCGCTCGACGAGCTCCGTCAGGAACTCCCCCTCGGTCAGCTCCTCCCCGGGCCAGGACACCAGCGCGGCGATGTTCTCCAGCGCGAGCGGCACCGGCAGCGCGTCCTGGGCGATCCGCACGTTCTCGCACAGCACGTCCAGGGCGTCCCGGGTCCGGGGCACCGGCAGCAGGTGCCCGGCCTCCAGCGCCGGCGAGGAGGTCCGCACGAAGGCGATGTGCTCGGTGACCAGGGGCGCCCCCAGCGCCACCGCCCGCTCCCCGAGCGCGGCCAGCCTCCCGGCGTTCGGCCGGTCGGCGCCGCCGATGCCGAGCGACACCCCGTGGGGCACGACCGTCACCCCGCGCTCGCGCAGCCGCAGCAGGGACTCGGGCAGGTGGCCCGGGCACACGTTCTCGGCCACCACCTCGACCCAGTCCAGCCCCTCCAGCCGCTCGACCACCCCGGCGATCTCAGGCCGCCAGCCGATGCCCACCCCCAGGCGTGCCATGGGCTTCATGTCCCCCTCGCCCCCTCTCAAGGACTCCGTGCGGATGTCATGGCCCGGACGCGAACGGGCCAACCACCGGGAGGGGACGTTCAGAGCAACATTTGAGGTTCCCGCCCCGGGCGCATCCGTCCGGGGCGATTCGCCGGGACCGGGCCGGCGGCGGCTCTACAGCCGTGCCCGCAGGGCCGGGTGGTCCGAGACGACCGTGCAGCTGCCGGGGGCGATCTCCGTGAAACCGGCGTCGCGGACCACCGGGAGGCCGCTCGCGCTCAGCTGCGCCCAGCGCTCGCGCGGGGCCGTGCGGACGGCCAGGCGGAAGCCCGAGGCCTGCCACAGGGCGCGTTCCGCCGCCGTCAGCTCCCACCAGGCCAGCTGCGCCGCGTGGCCCGCCTGGGCCATCGCCTTGCCGGCCGACATGCCGAGGTCCGGGTTGAGCCACAGCACCGGCACCCCCGGCTCCGGCGCGGGCGCGGGCTCCGGGTCGTCCAGGTCGGTGCCCGACACCTGGAGCTTGGCCAGCTCCTTGGGCCAGCCGTCCAGCGGGACCGGCGGGAAGACCCGTACCTCGGACGCGGCGCCGTGCACCGTGACGCCCGGCAGCGCGGCCGCCTTGCGCCACTCCGCGCCGCGCGCCCGGCGCACCACCTTGCGGATCCGGGCGTCCTGCCAGTCGCGGACCGCCCGCGCCCACTCGCCCTCCCCGTGCGCGCGCTCGTCCGTGAGGAGGACCAGCACCGCCCGGGCCGCAGTCTCCAGCGCGTCCGTCCGGGCCGGCGGCTCGGCCTTCTCGATCCGCACCACCAGCGGCAGGACGAACTGCGGTGCCTCGTCGCGCAGTACGTGCTCCTGCCGGAAGGGGCTGTCGGCCCCCACCGCGGGTACCTCTGAGGTCTGGTTCGCGTGCTCGCTGCTCATCCCGTCAAGGATGCCAGGCTCCGTCTTGAGGAGGATGCCCCGGGTGGCCGGCCCGGGTGAGGATCGGGTCCATGAAGAGCGACCTTTTCGCGAGCGAGAACCTGGCCCAGCCCGCCGCGGCCCCCGGGATGACCCTGCAGAACGCCAAGTCCGTCAAGTACGCCGTCAACGGCGAGATGCTGGCCCGGCAGGGCTCCATGGTCGCCTTCCGCGGCAACCTCCAGTTCGAGCGCAAGGGCCAGGGCATCGGCGGCATGCTCAAGCGGGCCGTCACCGGCGAGGGGCTGGCGCTGATGTCCGTGCGCGGGCAGGGCGAGGCCTGGTTCGCCCACCAGGCCGGCAACTGCTTCATCATCGACTTCGAGCCCGGCGACGCCCTCACCATCAACGGGCGCAACGTCCTGTGCTTCGACGCGACGCTGTCGTACGAGATCAAGATGGTCAAGGGCGCCGGGATGACCGGCGGCGGACTCTTCAACAGCCTCTTCACCGGCACCGGGAAGCTCGCCGTCGTCTGCGACGGCAACCCGATCATCATCCCGGTCACCGCGCAGTCGCCGGTCTACGTGGACACGGACGCGGTCGTCGGCTGGAGCGCCCAGCTCGAAACCGGGCTGCACCGCTCCCAGTCCGTCGGCTCCATGATCCGCGGCGGCTCCGGCGAGGCCGTCCAGCTGATGCTGCGCGGCGAGGGCTTCGTCATCGTCCGGCCCAGCGAGCTCACCGAGACGGCGGCGGCGCACTGAGGCTGGCCGCGGTGGGCCGCCGCTACGGCCGGCGGCGGCCCTGGGTCCTGCGCGGGGTCGAGGCGGAGCTGGCACCCGGCACCCTCGTACGGATCGAGGGCGGCAACGGCGGCGGCAAGTCCACCCTGCTCCGGCTCCTCGCCGGCATCGACACCCCGACGGAGGGCCGGATCACCGGCCGCCCGCGCCGCACGGCGTACGTGCCCGAGCGCTTCCCGGCCGCCCTGCCCCTCACCGCCGGGGCCTACCTGACCCACCTGGGCCGGGTGCAGGGGCTCACCGGCACCGAGGCGGCCCGGCGGGCGGCCGACCGGCTGGAGCGGTTCGGCGCCGGCGCCTACGCCCGCACGCCCCTGTCCGAACTGTCCAAGGGGACCAGCCAGAAGGTGGCCGTCGCCCAGGCGCTGCTCGCCGACCCCGGGCTCCTCGTCCTCGACGAGGCCTGGACCGGCCTGGACGCGTCCGCCCGCGCCGAGCTGGACCGCGCCGTGGCCGAACGCACCGCCGCCGGCGGCACGGTGGTCTTCGTCGACCACGACCCCGCGCGGCTCGCCGGCCGCCCCGACGCCCGCTACCGCGTTCGGGGCGGCACCCTGGAATCCGTGTTTGCCGGGCCGGCCGGGCCCGCCGGGCCGGTTCGGGTGGCCGTCGTGCGGATCCATGCTTCCGGGCCGCCCGGCAGCGTGCCGCCGGAGGGCGCCGTGTCCGCGCCCGGTGGCGGGATCCTGCTGACCGTCGGGGCCGGCCGGTCCGACGCCGTGCTGCGCGAGCTGCTCACCGCCCGGCCGCCCTGGCACATCCGCGCCGTGGAGGAACTCCCGTGACCGCCCTGCTCCGCTACCAGGGGGCGCTGCTGCTGCGCTCCCAGGGCTGGCTCGCCCCCTTCGCCGTGTACGCCGTCTTCATGGGCATCGGCATCCAGCCCGGCGACCGGACGCCCGACTCCCTCGGCTACGCCGCCGCCGGGCTGGTCCCGCTGGCGGCCTGGCTGGTGCGGGTCTGCGCCACCGCCGAGCCCCCGGCGGCCCGCGCCTGCACCTCCGCCGCGGCCGGACCGGCCCGGACGCACGCCGCCGCCCTGCTGACCGGCCTGGGCGCGGCCCTGCTCACCGGGCTGCTCGCGGCGGCCTACACCCTGCTGGTGGGGGACCCCGCCGGGCACGCCCCCGTCCCGGTGGCCCTCGCCGGGGTGGCGGCGGTGGCCGTGTGCGCGCTGACCGGGGCGGCCGTGGGCGCGGTGTGCGGCCCGCCGCTGGTCCCGGGGCGCGGGCTCGCCGTCCTCGGGGCGGGCGTCGGCTCCCTGCTCGCCTGGGTCGCGCCGTTCTCGCCGGCCCGCGCCGCGGTGTCCGCGCTGATCGGCGCCGCCCGGGCGGGCGCCGCCGAACCGGCCTTCCCCGCCGGCGCGTCGGCGGGGGCGCTGCTGCTGGCCGGGGCGGCGGGAGCGCTCGTGTGCCTGCGGGCGCGCCCGGGCGCCGCGTAGGCTCGTCCGCATGGACCAGCCGCAGGACGCCGCCTCCCGCCGCCCCGCCCCCGCCGCGCCGGGGCCGCCGTTCGCGGACTGCGTGGAGTGCGGCGGGACCACGGAGTACGGGGCCGCGACCCCGGGCGCGGTGCGGTGCCCGGTGTGCGAGTGGCAGGAGGCGCAGCGCACGGCCTGCTCCGGCTGACCGGCGCCGGCGGCGGGTGCCCGTACCGCCGGGCCTGACGAAACGTTACTTCCCCATCAGCTCCGACACCTTCACGAACCGGAACCCGCGCTTGCGGAGCTCCGGCACGATCTTCTCGACGGCCTGCTCGGTGACCGGCGCCGCGCTGTGCGTGCAGTGCATGACCACCACCGAACCGGGCTTCACCCCGGCCAGCACCTGCTCGGCCACCGCGTCGGGGTCCTTCGCGAAGGCGTCCCCGCTGACCACGTCCCACTGCACGGCGGTCACCTTGGCGGGGGCCAGTGCGCGCAGCGCCCCGTCGTCGTAGCAGCCGCCGGGGAAGCGGAAGTACGGCACGGTGTTGACCGCCCCGGCCTTCTTGAAGGCGGCGAAGGCCCGGTCCACGTCGGCCCGGGCGGCGGGCGCGTCCAGCGCGGGCAGCCCGTAGCAGGGGGACTTGAAGGCGTGGTGGCTGTAGGAGTGGTTGGCGATCTCGAAGTTCGGGTCGGTGCCGATGGCCTTCGCCTGGTCGGGGTACTCCTCGGCCCAGCGCCCCGTCATGAAGACGGTGGACGGCACCTTCAGCCGGCGCAGGGCGGCGATCAGCTCGGGGTTGTCGAACCGTTCCCCCGAGGCGGCGCGCGGGCCCTGGTCGGAGGTCATGTCGGCGTCGAAGGTCAGCGCCACCGTCTTCTCGGTGCGCTGCCGGGCCCGCTCGAAGACCGGGGTCAGGCCGTTCGGCCCGGGCGCCAGCGTCGGGACCAGGGCGGGCGTGCCGGCCTGCGGCGAGGCGGAGGGGGCCCCGGGCGCGGAGGACGGGGCGGCGGAGGCGGGGCCGGAGGCCGCAGGGGTGCCCATACGGGCCCGGCCCGCGCCCTGGGGGGCGCCGGAGCCGCCCCCGCATCCCGTGAGGACGGCACCGAGCGCGGCCACGGCGGCCACTTTGCGTACAGAAAGGGTCACCCACGCAAAATATATGACTATCCGTCCATCAGCCGGGCACGGCACGCCTCGACGTCGAACGAGGCGGGCGGGTACCTCGGGTCCAGCTCCTCCAGGTGCTCCAGCAGCAGCCGGCTGACCGCCCAGTTCCGGTACCACTTGCGGTCCGCGGGCACCACGTACCAGGGCGCGGCGTCCGGGGAGCAGCGCTCCAGGACCCGTTCGTACGCCTCCCGGTACGCGGGCCACATGCCGCGCTCCTCGATGTCGCCCGGATCGAACTTCCACCGCTTGTCGGGGCGGTCGAGCCGCCGCAGCAGCCGCTCGCGCTGCTCCTCGAAGCCGAGGTGGAGGAAGACCTTCACCACGGTCACGCCGTCCTCGGCGAGGCCGCGCTCGAACGCGTTGATCTCCTCGTACCGGCGCTCCAGCACCGCGGGCGGCGCCAGCGCGCGGACGCGGGCGATCAGTACGTCCTCGTAGTGGGAGCGGTCGAAGATGCCGATCTCGCCCGGCCCGGGCAGGGCCTTCTCCACCCGCCACAGGAAGGGGTGCGCCCGCTCCTGCGGGGTGGGCGCCTTGAAGGCGGTGATGCGGCAGCCGGAGGGGTTGAACTGCCCGATCACGTGTTTCACCGTGCCGCCCTTGCCGGAGGTGTCCATGCCCTGGAGCACGAGCAGCAGGCGGCGGCGGTCTCCGGCGGTGGCGGCGGCGTAGAGCCGCTCCTGGAGGCCGGCGAGGGGCCTGGCCAGCGCGGCGGTGGCGGCCCGCCCGGCGGCCTTGTCCGAGGGGCCCGCGGGGAGCGCCGAGGAATCGTACGCCCCGAGGTCCACGCGGCCCCCGGCGCCCGCCCGCAGCAGCTCCCGCAGCCCGGCCCCGCCGCCGGCCGCGCCCTTGCGGCCCTTCCCGCCCGTCACGCCGTCAGCCCCACGGTCCGGTCACCGCGAACGTGGTGCCGGGGGTGTACGCGTTGACGTACATCGTCCGCGCGTCGGGGGAGAAGGTGACCCCCGCGAACTCCCCCCACGCGGGGGCCCCGGGCCTGCCGACGTCCTGGGCGTTGCGCGCCACCGGGTAGACCACCCCGGCCGGGGTCACCCCGAAGACGTACTGGTCCCCGCCACCGTCCTCGCACACCATCAGCCCCCCGTCGGGGGCCAGGCAGATGTTGTCGGGGGAGTCCCCCGGAAGGCGGACGTCGGACGACGGGCCGAAGCGCGCCTCCAGCCGGATCCGGGCGCGCCGCGGGTCGTGGAACCACACCTGGCCGTGGTGGTCGGCGGCGGCGCCCTCGGTGCCCCGGGCGTAGCTGGAGACGAAGTACACCCCCGGCCCGCCCCAGTAGCAGCCCTCCAGCTTCTGCGCGTGGGTGATCCCGCCCGGGCCGAAGTCCTGGAGGCGGACCGGGGTCCCCGCCGCCGAGGGGTCGGGGACGGGCACCCACTCCACCGGGAGCTCCGTCCCCGGCTCCGTCACCGCCGACAGGTCGGGCACCCCCGGTACGCGCATCGCCTCCAGCGCGCCGCCGGCCCGCAGCGAGCCGGGCCCGCCCAGCGGGCGCGCGGGCAGGAAGCGGTAGAACAGCCCGAAGGGGCGCACGAACGCGTCCTCGGTCTCGTAGACCACGCCCCGGCGGGGGTCCACGGCGACGGCCTCGTGGGCGAAGCGGCCCAGCGCGGTCAGCGGGACGGCGCCGAGCCGGTGCGGGTCGGCGGGGTCGACCTCGAAGACGTACCCGTGGTCGCGGGCGTACCCGGAGACGCCGGCCCGGTCCTCGGTCTCCTCGCAGCTCAGCCAGGTGTTCCAGGGGGTCCGGCCGCCCGCGCAGTTGACGGCGGTCCCGGCCAGGGCCACCCGCTCGGAGACGACCCCGCCCGCCGGGTCCAGCTCCAGGGCGGTGCAGCCGCCGAGGGCCCCGGGGTCGTAGGTGAGACCGTCCACGGCGGGGACGCGGAGCGCGGCGTCGGCCCGGTTCTCGTGGTTGCGCACCAGGCGCACCCGGCCGCCGCCCGCGCCGAAGGCCGCCATGCCGTCGCAGTGGGACGGCACCGTGCCCCCGCCGGAGCGCAGCGGGTCGCCGGCGCGCGAGAGCACCCGGTACGAGAACCCGGCGGGCAGGTCGAGCAGGCCGGCGGGATCGGGCAGCAGCGGCCCGTACCCGCGGGCGGAGGCCCGGGCCCGGCCCGGGGCGAGGAGCGGGGCGAGGGAGCCGCTGAAGGCGACCGCGCCGGCCGCGAGCAGGCTGCGTCGGGTGACGGACAACGGCAACTCCCCGGTGGACGGCTGGAGATGTGACCGGCCCGTGGTACCACGCCGGACCCCCGCCGTCCCGCCGACGCGTGCGCGCGCGGCCGCCCGTCACCCCACCGGGTCCCGGACGGCCCGCCCCGTCACCCCGCCGGCTCCCGGCGCGGAGTGCGCGCGGGCCCGGCGGTGACGACGGGGGAGGGGATCAGACGAGCTCGGCGCTCAGGGTGATCGTCGTACCGGCCAGGGCCTGGCTGACCGGGCAGTTCTTCTTCGCGTCCTCGGCGGCGGCGGCGAAGCCCTCCGCGTCCAGGCCGGGGACCTCGGCGCGCACGGTGAGGTGGATGCCGGTGATGCCCTCACCGGGCTGGAAGGTGACGTCGGCCTTGGTCTCCACCCGGGTGGGCGGGGTGCCCGCACCGTCGAGGCCGTGCGAGAGCGCCATCGAGTAGCAGCTGGAGTGCGCGGCGGCGATCAGCTCTTCGGGGCTGGTCTTGCCGTTCGCGGCCTCGGCGCGCGAGGGCCAGGAGACCTCGAACGAGCCCCGGCCCGAGGAGTCGAGGGAGACGGTGCCGGCGCCCTTGAGCAGGTTGCCTTCCCACTCGGTGTGCGCGGTACGGGTGGTGGCCATGACGGGTCCCTTCATCGGCGGATACGGCCGGGTCGCGAAGGCGTCCCGGCCGTGCCCAACCTACTGGGACACCAGGGGTTTTGCGTCGCGGGCGAGCGCGGTGAGCCGCGATATGGCTCGGAAGTACTTCTTCCGATAACCGCCGTTGAGCATTTCTTCACTGAACAGCCTGTCGAAGGGCACCCCGGAGGCCAGCACCGGGACCTCCCGGTCGTACAGCCGGTCGGCCAGCACCACCAGGCGCAGCGCCGTGGACTGGTCCGGTACGGGGACGACGTCGGTCAGGCAGACCGCGGCGATCCCGTCCGTGAGCGCTCCGTAGCGGCTCGGGTGCACCTTGGCCAGGTGTTCCAGCAGGCCCGGGAAGTCGTCGAGGCTCGCGCCGGGGGTCGCGTACGCGGCCTTGGCGACCTGCTCGTCCGAGAAGGGAGCCGGGGCCTCGGGCAGGCCGCGGTGGCGGTAGTCCTGGCCGTCGATGCGCAGTGGCCGGAAGTGCGCGGACAGGCCCTGGATCTCGCGCAGGAAGTCGGCCGCGGCGAACCGGCCCTCGCCGAGCTTGCCGGGCAGCGTGTTGGAGGTGGCGGCCAGCGCCACGCCCTGCTCGACCAGGCGGCTGAGCAGGGAGGACACCAGCACGGTGTCGCCCGGGTCGTCCAGCTCGAACTCGTCGATGCACAGCAGCCGGTGTCCGCCCAGGGTCTGCACGGTCTGCTGGAAGCCGAGCGCGCCGACCAGGTTGGTCAGTTCGACGAAGGTGCCGAAGGCCTTGAGCGCGGGCTCGGCCGGGGTGGCGTGCCAGAGGGAGGCCAGCAGGTGGGTCTTGCCGACGCCGTAGCCGCCGTCGAGGTAGACCCCGCGCGGCCCGGCGGCCGGGGCGGGCGCCTTCCTCTGGAACCACTTGCGCTTGCCGGCGCCGCTCGCGTGGGCGCCGCCGAGGCCGGCGGCGAAGCCGCTCAGCACGGTGACGGCCTCGCTCTGGCTCGGCTGGGCCGGGTCGGGGTCGTAGGTGTCGAAGCGCACCGAGTCGAAGCGCGGCGGCGGGACCATCTCGGCCACCAGCCGTTCGGCGGGCACGCGCGGCTCGCGGGCGCACAGGGCCAGCGGACCCGCGTCGGCTATCGGGGGCTGCCCGGAGGCAGGACCGGAGGTGGAGAGTGATGTTGACACAGCTCTTAACTCTACGGGGCGTGTCACACTGCACCGATGCGACGCCTGTTCCCTGTGACCGATCAGACATCCCTCCCCACGGGGGCCACGGCCGACCGCGCGTGGTCGCTGGACGAGCTGGCGGAGGCCTACGCCTATCCCGAGCGGGCCCCGGGGGAGCACTGGCTGCGCGCGAACATGGTGTCGACCCTGGACGGCGCCGCCCAGCACGACGGGCGCTCGCAGGCCATCTCCGGCGAGACCGACATGCAGATCTTCGGTACCCTGCGGGCCCTGGCGGACGTGGTGATCGCCGGTGCGGAAACGGTTCGGCAGGAGGGCTACCGCCCGGCCAGGGCCCGTGAGGCCTTCGCGGCCCGCCGCGAGGCCGCCGGCCAGGGCCCCGCCCCGGCCATCGCTGTGGTCACCGCGAGCATGGACCTGGACTTCACCCTGCCCCTGTTCACCTCCCCCCTGGTGCCCACCCTGGTGCTGACCGGGGCCGGCGCCCCCGCGGACCGGGTCGCCGAGGCCGTCGCGGCCGGGGCCGAGGTCGTGGTGGCGGGCGAGGGGGCCGCGGTGGACCCGGCGCGGGCCGTGCGGGAGCTGGCCGCGCGCGGGCTGCGCCGCCAGCTGACCGAGGGCGGGCCCCGGCTGCTGGGCCAGTTCGTGGCCGCCGACGTGCTGGACGAGCTGTGCCTGACGATCTCCCCGACGCTCACCGCGGGTGACGCCCAGCGGATCGCCGGAGGGCCCTCCGTCACGGTTCCGCACCGGCTCGCACCGGCCTCCGTGCTGGAAGAGGCCGGGTTCCTCTTCACGAGCTACCGTCGGATCTGACAAGCGAGCGGAATTCTGCGTTCCGCTTAGCTTCCGACGGGTACGTAGCTGGGCACGCATACCTGCGCACGCCCCGCGCCACAGCGGGGCAGGATGGTTTCCGCAGGGGCCGGCCGACCGGCCCCGGCGCATGAAGGAGAGGGCGTCCGTGTTCACGAGCGTATTGATGATCGAGCAGCCGCTGACCACGGTGGACGTGGACTTCGTCACCACCCTGCACGGAGACGACCCGGTCTCCTTCGTCGTCCTCATGCAACCCAGGGGCGATCAGGACCGACTGCTCCGCGCCATCGACGACGTAGCGCTCGGCGAGCTTCCCGAAGCCCTCCGCGAGGCCGACGTCCCCGAGGGCGAGGCCGCCCGGGGCCCCGCCGCACAGGCCCTGGAGCACTCCCTGGCGGCCCTGCGCAAGAAGGGGGCCAAGGCCGTCGGGCAGATCATCGAGAACCACCCGCTCGACCACCTCAAGGGCGTCGTCGACGAGACCGGCGCCGACGAGGTGATCGTCCTGACCGCCCCCCACTTCGTCGAGGAGTTCTTCCACCGCGACTGGGCCTCCCGCGCGCGGCACAAGGTCGGGGTTCCGGTGCTGAAGCTCTTCGCCCACAACGAATAGGCTGGGGGGCACAGCCCCACCCACTCGATCCTGGAGCGACCTGAATGAAGCCCGGCCTGCCGACCGCGATGGAACGGCCCCACTTCATCGGCATCGGCGGCGCCGGCATGTCCGGCATCGCGAAGATCCTCGCCCAGCGCGGCGCGCAGGTGGCCGGCAGCGACGCCCGTGACTCCGAGACCGCCGAGGCGCTGCGCGCCCACGGCGCCACGGTCCACATCGGGCACGCCGCCGGCCACCTCGCCCCCGACTCCACCTGCGTGGTCGTCTCCAGCGCCATCCGCGCCGACAACCCGGAGCTGACCCGCGCCGCCGAGCTCGGCATCCCCGTCGTGCACCGCTCCGACGCGCTCGCCGGCCTGATGGACGGCCTGCGCCCGATCGCGGTCGCCGGCACCCACGGCAAGACCACCACCACCTCGATGCTGGCGGTCTCCCTCTCCGCGCTCGGCCTGGACCCCTCGTACGCCATCGGCGGCGACCTGGACGCCCCCGGCTCCAACGCCCACCACGGCGAGGGCGACATCTTCGTGGCCGAGGCCGACGAGAGCGACCGCAGCTTCCACAAGTACGCCCCGCAGGTCGCGATCATCCTCAACGCGGAGCTCGACCACCACGCGAACTACGCCTCGATGGACGAGATCTACGAGTCCTTCGAGACCTTCGTCGGCAAGGTCGTCCCCGGCGGCACCCTCGTCGTCGCCCACGGCCAGGACGGCGCCGCCGAGATCGCCCGCCGCGTCGCCGGCCGCGAAGGCCTCACCGTCGTCACGTACGGCGAGGACGAGGACGCCGACGTCCGCATCACCAAGATCACCCCCCGCGGTCTGACCAGCGAGGTCACCGTGGTGCTCGGCGGCCGCCCGCTCACCTTCACGGTCTCCGTGCCCGGACGCCACTACGCCCACAACGCCGTCGCGGCCCTCGCCGCCGGCGTCGCCCTCGGCGTCCCCGTGCACAACCTGGCCTCCGCCCTCGGCAAGTACACCGGCGTCAAGCGCCGCCTCCAGCTCAAGGGCGAGGCCGCCGGCGTCCAGGTCATCGACTCCTACGCGCACCACCCCACCGAGATGACCGCCGACCTGGAGGCCATCCGCGGCGCCGCCGGCGACTCCCGCATCCTCGTCGTCTTCCAGCCGCACCTCTTCTCCCGCACCCAGGAGCTCGGCAAGGAGATGGGCCGGTCCCTCTCCCTCGCGGACGCCTCCGTCGTCCTCGACATCTACCCGGCCCGCGAGGACCCGGTCCCCGGCGTGACCAGCGAGATCATCATCGCCGCCGCCCGCGCCGCGGGCGCCGACGTCACCCCCGAGCACGACAAGGCCGCCGTCGCCGACGTGATCGCGGGAATGGCCAAGCCCGGTGATCTCGTTCTCACCATGGGCGCGGGCGACGTCACGGATCTCGGACCGAAGATCCTCGCCCGGCTGTCGAACTGAGGGAGCGGGAGCGTCATGGCGTACGAGGTCCAGAAGACGGACGAGCAGTGGCAGGCGGAGCTGACCCCGTCCGAGTACCAGGTACTCCGCCTCGCGGGCACCGAGCCGGCCTTCCGCGGTGAGTACACGGACACCAAGACGGAGGGCGTCTACTCCTGCCGCGCCTGCGGCGCGGAACTGTTCCGCTCCTCCGAGAAGTTCGAGTCGCACTGCGGCTGGCCGTCCTTCTTCGACCCGAAGGACACCGAGGCGGTGGAACTGAAGGCGGACACCTCGCACGGCATGGTCCGCACCGAGGTCCTCTGCGCGAAGTGCGGCTCCCACCTGGGCCACGTCTTCGAGGGCGAGGGCTACCCGACCCCCACGGACCAGCGCTACTGCATCAACAGCATCTCCCTGCGCCTCACCCCGACCGAGGGCTGAGCGGAGCGGACACGCGGCGGCCGAGAAGTACGGGAGCCCCGGAGACCGACGGTCTCCGGGGCTCCCGGCGTCACGAATGGATAACTGGGGCAAGGGCCGTGCCCATATGCCACCGGCCGCCCGGCGCACTCGCCTAGTCTCCTTCCATCGCGGGCGCCGATCGCGCCGCGGAGCCGGATGACTGGGGGGTCGCGGTGGCGCTGTACGGACGCTCTGCGGTACTGAACACCGTGGTTCCGTCCCTGGTCGGGCTGGGGTCGAGGGGGTCGAAGCGGTTACGCGTCCCGGACGGGACGCCGCTGCTGCTCGTCTGCGCCGGCGGCCGCGGGTCCGGGAAGACCGCCCTGCTGGGGGCCCTGTCCGAGCAGTACGCGCACCGCGTCCCGCAGGCCTACGCCGATCTCGGCGCGGACCGCTTCGGCCAGCCCGGGCTCGCCGCGCCGGGCGACGGCGAAGCCCCGAGGAACGCCTCGCACACCTCGGACCTGCTCTTCTACCTGATGGACGGACTGAGCCAGAAACCCGGCGAATTCGCCGGGAGGCTGTCCTTCCCCCGGCTCGTCCAGGGACTCCTCGCGATCACCAGCTGGGAGCCGGTGCGCCCCTCCGAGATGCCGGCCGCACGGCACCGCCTCGGCGAGCTCCAGCGGGCCGGCCAGCCGGACCAGCAGGCGCGCAACGAACGGGTCCTCGGCTGGATCGACGAGGTGGCCGGCGCGCTGCCGGCGGTGGCGGGCATGCCGCCGGGCGTCGAGGAGCTGGTGCGGCCCCTGCTCCGCATCGTCGCCACCGAACTGCTCGGCGCCCGCGCCAACAAGGAGGGCCTCAAGTGGTGGGGGGCCCGCCGGGTGGGGCGCCAGGGCGACGGGCTCGCCCAGCTGACCGAGCTGGCCATGACCTTCCGGGGCGAGGCGGAGGACCGCGGACACGCGGAACGGCACCTGCTGGCGGCCCTCCTCGCGGACATCGCGGACCACTACGGCTGGCTGAACACCGTGAACCGGGTGCCACGCCCCCTGCTGCTCCTCGACAACGCCCACACCCCGGCCGGCGCGGCCTTCCTGGACGAGCTGGCGCGGGTCTGGCACGAGGAGTCCGCCGGGGACCGGGCCCTGCGCCCCGCCGTGGTCGCCACCGCGCTGAGCCAGGACCCGCCGGTCCCGGACCCCGAGGACACCGCGCCCTCGACCCGCAGCGCCCCCGGCGCGTTCTGGCGGGCGGACAGACCGGACGCGCCGGCCGGATGGCAGGCCCGCCTGCCCCTCGCGCCGCTGACCCTCGACGAGGTCAAGGAGATGTTCGGGGCGGACCGGCCGGCCCCCGGCACCGCCCAGCTGATCCACCGGATCAGCGCCGGGCGGGCCGGGATCGTCCACGCCCTCGTCCAGGCCGTCCGGCTGCACCCGCGCCTCCACGACGGGGCCGCCGCCGCCGACCCGCCAGGCCTGCTCGACCTGCCGGCCGGCCCCGAGTCCGCCACCACCGTGAACGAGCGGATCCTCGCGACCCTGGTCCCCGGCGAAGTCGCCCGCCGGCGCCTGACGTACTACTCTCCCGCCCTCGACGACCAGGCCGTGCACCGGCTCGGCGCCGGCTACCCGCCGGGCGATCCCGGCGGCGTACCGGTGCTGGAGGCCGCGGCCGAGCTGCGCGACGGGTGCTGGGGGAGCCGCCCCTGGCCCGGCACCGGCGGCCCCTTCGTCGGCGACCCCGTCCTGCGCGCGCTGCTCCTGCACGAGCTCACCGCCCTCACCCGGCGGACCCCCGACGCCGAGCAGTGGAAACACCTCCACCTGCGGCTGCGCTCCTTCTACGACCCCCACGGGCGCGGCACCGCGGCCGAGCGGCCCGACGTCCGCCTCCTGCACCACTCGCTCGCCCTCGGCGAGGAGGAGTCCGTCGTCCACGCCCTGCACCGCCGCTTCGCCGAGCAGGACGCCCCCGACTGGCTCGCCGCCCTCAACCTGGTCTGCGCCGCACCGCGCCCCCCGCGGTCCCTGCCCCCGCCCCCGGAGTACACGGAGGAGTGTTCCGCCTGCGCGCCCCGGAACGACCCGGTCCACCGGGCCGTACGGCTCCTCGTGTCCGCCCTGTGGGCGCAGTCCCCGCCCCTCGCGGCACCCCGGCAGGACGCGATCGGCACCGTCCGGCTCCAGCTGCTCACCCTGGCCATGGCCCAGAGCGGCGCCCCCGCGGCCCAGAAGGTCTTCTACCGGGCGCACGAGGAGTGGCCCGCGCTCCTGGGGCACTGGCGCCAGCCGCCCCACCTGCCCACCTACGGAGAGTCCGCGCCATGAAGCTGCTTCCCGACGGCCCGCTCTACAAGGCCCTGGTGATCGCCGTCCTCGCCGTCGCCCTGTGCGCCGGCGGCTACCTCACGTACACCGGGGTCATCAGGGACGACCCGTCCTGCGCCACCGGAGTCGAGCGGCGCGGGCCCCGCCAGGAGTGCACCGGCGTCACCGACGGCGGCTACTCCTTCGCCGATGACCTCGGCCCGGTCTTCGGCCGGATCAAGGCGGAGAACGACGCAGTCGCGGGCAAGACCCCCGCCACCATCGCCCTGATGATCCCGATGACCTCCGACAACGCCGCCGAGCAGCGCGAGTTCGTCGAGCAGGTCCAGGGCGCCTACCTCGCGCAGTACCGCGCCAACCACCAGGCCAACGGCAAACAGCCGCCGATCCGGCTGCTGCTCGCCAACCCCGGCCGCAACTACGCGTACTGGCGGCCCGTCGCCGACGCCCTCGTCAGGGCCGCGGCCTCCGACAAGGAGAACCTGAGGGCCGTCGCGGGCATCAACATCAGCCTCAAGGAGACCGCGGAGACCGTCCGCTACCTCACCCGCGACAAGGGCATCCCCGTCGTCGCCGGCCCCATGACCGCCGACGACATCAAGAACGGCCCCGACAACCAGTACCCCGGACTCGCCCGCATCGCCCCCAGCAACACCGACCAGGCGAAGGCCCTCGGCTCGTACGGGGCGGACATCAAACCCGCCGAGACCATGGTCGTCGAGGACATCCGCGAGGGCGACAACTACCTCGCCACCCTGCGCGAGACCTTCGAGAAGCTCGCCACGGGCGCGCCCAACGCCCCCGAGACCTTCCGCTCGCCGCAGGACTTCACCGAAGAGGGCAACCTCGCCAACGACTTCCACCAGATGGTCCCGGACATCTGCTCCTCCAACGCCAAGACCGTCTACTTCGCCGGCCGGCCCGTCCAGCTGCGCCAGTTCCTCGTCGAACTCGGCGGCCGCAACTGCGACAAGCACTACACCGTCATCACCGGCTCGCACGCCTCCACCCTGACCGTCGACGAGAAGTTCGCGGACCAGTGGAACGCCCTCACCAAGGGCGCCGGCATCACCGTGCGCTACGCGGCACTCGCCCACCCCGACGCCTGGGGCGAGGGCAGCACCGAGGCGACCGGCGGCTCCAAGGCCCCCCTCCGGGAACTCGCCTCCCTCCTCCACGACGCCCAGCCGGCGTCCGGGCCCTCCATCGGCCCCGCGACGCTGTCCGACGGCCGCGTCATCATCACCTACGACGCGGTCACCACCGCCATCGCGGGCATCCGCAACGACACCGTCGGCGCGGTCAAGATGCCCGGCCTCACCGACGTCCGCGACAGCTGGCTGCGGCTGCACGGCACCAACCGGGTCGACGGCGCCAGCGGCTGGATCTGCCTCGACCAGTACGGGAACCCCTACAACAAGGCCGTGCCCATCGTCCACCTCGACCCGGCGACCAAGACCGCGGCCTTCGACCGGATCGCCTGGCCGGCCGGCCGCGCCCCCGACGCCAACTGCAGCATCAGCAACGGCGGCTGACCGGACGCACGCCCGCCAGATAGTCCTCCAGGCACCGGCCCGGGGCCCAGCCCCGGGACCGGGCCCTCGCCAGGTCCAGCACCACCGGGTGGGCCAGCTGGTCCACCGCGTAACGGCTGAGGGCCGGCTCCGCGCCCGTGAACCGGGCCGCCGACTCCGCCGCCCGGGCCGCCGCGGCGGCCAGCGGGAGCGGCAGCCGGCGCACCCGGGCCCGCAGCCCGTGGGCGCGCAGCACCGCGGTCACCGCCGCGTCCCGCCCGTACGGCTCGGCGTCCGCCACGTTGTAGGCGCCCGGCGGCCAGCCCACCGCCGCCAGGCAGGCCTCCGCCAGGTTCTCCACCGCCGTCAGGCTGAGCCGGACGTCCGGGCCCGGCAGGAACAGGGTGCCCGCCCGGACCCGGGACAGCAGCCGGGGCAGGAGCTGGGTGTCGCCCGGGCCGTAGACCGCCCTCGGCCGCAGCACCACCGCGCCCGCCGCCAGGGCCAGGGCCTCGCCCTCCGCCTTCGTACGCCCGTAGGCGCCCAGGTGGTGCGCACGCGGGTGGTCCTCCGTGACCCGGGACCGGTCCCGGCGCGGGTCGTACACGCTCGCGCTGCTCACCCACACCACCGGCCGCCCCGCCGCCGCCCGCAGCAGCCGGGCCGTGCCCGCCACGTTCACGGCGCGCATCGCCGCCTCCGCCCGCGGACCCGGCGCCGGATCGCCCACCGCCGCCGCGCAGTGGACCACCGCGTCCACCCCCGACAGGTCCGGCACGGCCACCGCGGCGTCCCAGAACCGGTGCTCGCCCAGCGGGCCCGGCCGGCGCCCCGGGCACACCACCGACGCGCCGGACGCGGCCGCCGCCCGGGCGACGTGCCCGCCGCAGAACCCGCTCGCCCCCGTCACCGCGATCCTCACGCGCCGACCTCCCCCGTCGTCCCGCTCCCGTGCGGGCGGTCCGCCCGGGCGCCCGGGACGGCCCCGGCCGCCGGCCCACGCCCCCGCGGGCGGGCTCCCGGCCTGCCGGGCAGGGTGCCGGGGCCCGGCCGGAAGCCGCCCGTGCCCGCCCGCACCGTCAGCTCCCGCCACCCCGGCAGGGCCGCCCGCCGGTCCACCCGGGAACGGGTCACCACCGGCCGGTACGGGGCCAGCGCCTCCAGGACGTCGGCCAGCGCGGCGGTGGCCAGCCGGGCGCCCGGGCAGGCGTGCGGGCCCGCCCCGAACACCAGCCGCGCCACCCCCGGCCCCGCCGGAGCCCGGCCGTCCGGGTCCCGCCGGTGCGCCCCCGCCGCGTGCCGGGCCACCAGCAGCAGCCGGTCCCCGCCCCGCACCGGGCAGCCCCCGACCACCC
>NZ_JBFBGN010000126.1:0-19839 GCF_040684675.1 Streptomyces sp. NPDC089915
CCGAGGACTACCTGCGGCCGGTCTTCTCCAAGGAGGCCATCGCCAACGGCTCCAACTACGGGCTCAACGCGGAGGTGCCCGGGCACGAGCTGCGCACCCGCTGGCCGGCCGGCCCCGGCGCCCTGGCGCTGGCCGAGCGGGACCTGGAGCGCGGGCTGCTCACCGCCCGGGGGATGGACCGGGTGCTGCGGGTGGCCTGGACGGTCGCCGACCTGCGCGGCCGCGACCGCCCCGACGCGCTGGACGCGGCCGTGGCGCTGGAGCTGCGCACCGGGATCGCCCGCGGGGCGGCCTCGGCGATCGGGGCCGGGCCGTGACCGCCGACTCGGGTCAGGACCCCGGGCTCCGGGCCAGGGCCGCGCTGACCCGGGTCCTGGAGCCCGGGGACGAGCACGGCGGCCGCTGGCTGCGGGAGCTCGGGCCCGTCGCCCTGCTGGGGCTGCTGGCCGGGGCCGCCGACGGTGCCGAGGCCGGACCGCTGACCGGGGTGGGCCCCGAGCGGCTCGCCGGATACCGCAGGCGGGCCGCGCTCGCGGACCCCGGGCGGGACCTGGAGCATGCCGCCGCGGAGGGGGTCCGGTTCGTCTGCCCGGGTTCGGCGGAGTGGCCGACCCAGCTGGACGACCTCGGGGACGCCCGGCCCGTGGGGCTCTGGGTGCGGGGCCGGCCGAACCTGCGGACCTGGGCCCTGCGCTCCGTCGCCGTGGTCGGGGCCCGCGCCTGCACCCCGTACGGGGCCCACATGGCGCAGACCCTGGCCGCCGGGCTCGCCGAGCGCGGCTGGGTGGTGGTCTCCGGGGCGGCGTACGGGATCGACGGCGCGGCCCACCGCGGGGCCCTCGCCTCCGGCGGGGCCACGGCCGCGGTGCTCGCCTGCGGCGTGGACACGGTCTACCCGCGCGGCCACGCCGGACTGCTCGGCCGGATCACCCGCCAGGGGCTGGTGCTGGGCGAACTGCCGCCGGGCAGCCATCCCACGCCCAGCAGGTTCGTCCTGCGCAACCGGGTCATCGCCGCCCTCACCCGGGGCACCGTCGTCGTGGAGGCCGCCGTGCGCAGCGGCTCCCTCGTCACCGCCCGCCGGGCCCAGCGGCTGGGCCGGCTCACCATGGGCGTCCCCGGCCCCGCCACCAGCGGCCTCTCCGCCGGGGTGCACGAACTGCTGCGGGGCGAGGCCTTCCTGGTCACCGACGCCGCCGAGGTGGTCGAACTCGTCGGCGAGATGGGCGAGCTGGCCCCCGTCCGGCGCGGCCCCGTCCTCGCCCGCGACCTGCTGGATCCCGCGGCCGCGCGGGTGCTCGAAGCCCTTCCCGGGGCGCGGCCCGCCGAGGTGGACGAGATCTCCCTGGCCGCAGGCGCCGGCACCGATGAAGTCATCGGCAGACTGTACGAACTTCACTCTCTGGGGTTCGTCGAACGGCAGGGCGACGCCTGGCGGTTGACCCGGCGCGGGGCGGAGGGGGAGGCCTAATCCGGAGCCGTCCGGCGAGGCGGTCGTTGACCTGGGGCGTTCCGGTGAAAGAGTGAAGGCGATGAGAGACGCGGTCTTCCCCGAGGCGGCCGCCCGGGCCGTGCGCGAGGCGCCGGTCCCGGGCCGCCCCCGCGGGTCCGGACGCCCCTGCGCCCCTGCGGCATCCCGTACTCTTCGCGCACCGCGACACTTCCGTCACGCTACGCTCCCAAGGAATCCCGCTCCGGCAAAGGCGAAGCATGCCCCAGCACACCTCAGGGTCCGACCGCGCTTCGGTGCCACCCGCTGCCCGTGGCGGCGTGCGGTCCACCGAGCCCTCGTCCCTGGAGCTGCTCTGGCGCTCATACAAGGACTCGGGTGACGAGCGGCTGCGGGAGCAGCTGATCCTGCACTACTCGCCGCTGGTCAAATACGTGGCGGGGCGGGTCAGCGTCGGGCTCCCGCCCAATGTGGAACAGGCCGACTTCGTCTCCTCCGGGGTCTTCGGACTGATCGACGCGATCGAGAAGTTCGACATCGAGCGGTCCATCAAGTTCGAGACGTACGCGATCACCCGGATCCGCGGCGCCATGATCGACGAACTGCGGGCGCTGGACTGGATCCCGCGCTCCGTGCGCCAGAAGGCCCGCGCCGTGGAGCGCGCCTACGCCACGCTGGAGGCCCAGTTGCGGCGCACCCCGACGGAGGGCGAGGTCGCGGGGGAGATGGGTATCGGGGTGGAGGAACTCCACACCGTCTTCAGCCAGTTGTCACTGGCCAACGTGGTCGCCCTGGAGGAGCTGCTGCACGTCGGCGGCGAGGGCGGCGACCGCCTCTCCCTGATGGACACCCTGGAGGACACCGCCGCCGACGACCCGGTCGAGGTGGCCGAGGACCGGGAGCTGCGCCGGCTCCTCGCCCGGGCCATCAACACCCTCCCCGAGCGGGAGAAGACGGTCGTCACCCTCTACTACTACGAGGGCCTCACCCTCGCCGAGATCGGCAACGTCCTGGGCGTCACCGAGAGCCGGGTCAGCCAGATCCACACCAAGTCCGTGCTCCAGCTGCGCGCCAAGCTCGCCGACGTCGGCCGCTGAGCCGCACCCCGGCCGGGCGGGGGCCGGGCGGCCGGTGGAGCTTGCGCACCCTCCGTACAGTGGTGACGTGCCCAGGATTCGAGCGGCCTCCGTGGCCGAGCACCGGTCGATGCAGCGCGGCGCCCTGTTGGACGCGGCGCGCTCCCTGCTGTCGGAGGGCGGGACCGAGGCCCTGACCTTCCCCGCCCTCGCGGAGCGGACGGGCCTCGCCCGGTCCTCCGTGTACGAGTACTTCAAGTCCCGCGCGGCCGTCGTCGAGGAGCTGTGCGCGGTGGACTTCCCCGTCTGGGCCGCCGAGATCGAGGCGGCCATGGAGGCCGCGCCGACGCCGGGCGAGAAGGTCGAGGCGTACGTGCGCAGCCAGCTGGAGCTGGTGGGCGACCGCCGGCACCGGGCGGTGGTGGCGATCTCCGCCGGCGAGCTGGACGCGGGCGCGCGGGAGAAGATCCGCGCGGCGCACGGCGGCCTGGTCGCGATGATCGGCGAGGCGCTGGAGGCCCTCGGCCGGCCCGAGCCCCGGCTGGCCGCGATGCTGCTCCAGGGGATCGTCGACGCCGCCGCCCGCCGGATCGAGCTCGGCGCGGCCGAGGACCCCGCAGTGATCACCGAGACCGCCGTCGCGATGGCCCTGCGCGGCCTCTCCGGCTAACCGGGCGGGTCCGGGTCCGGTTCCCGGTCCGGGTCCGGCGCGGACGGCAGCAGCCGGGGCGTGGCCCGGGGGAGCAGCCCCAGCGGGTTGCGGTAGGAGTCCTCGCCCGCCAGCAGCCCCCAGTGCAGGCAGGACGCCGGGCAGTGGGAGCCCTCCGTGAGCACCGCCACCACCTGGCCCGCCGCGACCGCCTCCCCCTCCGCGACCAGCGGCCGCACCGGCTCGTACGTGGTCCGCAGCCCGCCCGGCAGGGTGAGCGACAGCACGCCCCGCCCCGCCACCGGCCCCGCGAAGTGCACCCGTCCCGGCCCCACCGCCCGGACCTCCGCCCCCGCCGGGGCCGACAGGTCCACCCCGCGGTGCCCGGCCGCGTACGGGGTCGGGGGCGGGTCCCACCAGCGGGCCACCGAGAGCGGCGCCGGTAGGGGCCGGATGGCCCGGAAGGCCTGGAAGGCCCCCTCCGAGGGGGCGCTGACGGGGGCCGGGGCCAGCGCCCCGGACAGGGCGAACAGCAGGGTGAGCAGCAGTGTCGTCGTCATGCGCCCAGGCTCCCGCGCCCGGGCCCCGGCCCGCCCGCGCCTGTGGACGGGCGAAAGGGTGTGGACAAGGGCGTCACCCGGCATACCGCCGGGTCCCGTACACTTCTTGTGGCGATCCGGGTCACCGGGTCGACTTCGCACGCCCCAGCGCCGACCGGTTCCGGTCGGGTGACAGCGTCTCTCGGTCCCTTCCAGGGGCAGGGCGCGGCGGGGCGTCAGGAACCAAAACCGAGAAACCAAGGAGATGGCCATGGCCGTCGTAACGATGCGGGAGCTGCTGGAGAGCGGCGTCCACTTCGGTCACCAGACCCGTCGCTGGAACCCGAAGATGAAGCGCTTCATCTTCACCGAGCGCAACGGCATCTACATCATCGACCTGCTCCAGTCGCTGTCGTACATCGACCGCGCCTACGAGTTCGTGAAGGAGACCGTCGCCCACGGCGGTTCCATCATGTTCGTCGGTACGAAGAAGCAGGCGCAGGAGGCCATCGCCGAGCAGGCGACCCGCGTCGGCATGCCGTACGTCAACCAGCGCTGGCTGGGTGGCATGCTCACCAACTTCTCCACCGTCTACAAGCGCCTCCAGCGTCTGAAGGAGCTTGAGGCGATCGACTTCGAGGACGTCGCCGCCTCGGGTCTCACCAAGAAGGAGCTCCTGGTCCTCTCCCGCGAGAAGACCAAGCTGGAGAAGACCCTCGGTGGTATCCGCGAGATGTCGAAGGTTCCCAGCGCCGTCTGGATCGTCGACACCAAGAAGGAGCACATCGCGGTCGGTGAGGCGCGCAAGCTGCACATCCCCGTGGTCGCGATCCTCGACACCAACTGTGACCCCGACGAGGTCGACTACAAGATCCCGGGCAACGACGACGCGATCCGCTCCGTCACCCTGCTCACCCGCGTGATCGCCGACGCCGTCGCCGAGGGCCTCATCGCCCGCTCCGGCGCCGCGACCGGCGACTCGAAGCCGGGCGAGAAGGCCGCCGCCGAGCCGCTCGCCGAGTGGGAGCGCGACCTGCTCGAGGGTGAGAAGAAGGCCGACGACGCCGAGGCCCCCGCGGCCGACGCCGTCGTCGAGGCCCCGGCCGCCGAGGCTGTCGAGGCCCCGGCCGCCGACGCCGAGCAGGCCTGACCCACTGAGAGCGCCCGGCGTTCACCCGCCGGGCACTCGCAGCACGGACGATGACGGCGGGGGAGCCGCGCCACGAGCGCGGCGCCTCCGCCGTTCACCCGTAGATCTACGACTTCGAGAGAGAATCACAGACTCATGGCGAACTACACCGCCGCTGACGTCAAGAAGCTCCGCGAGCTCACCGGCGCCGGCATGCTGGACTGCAAGAACGCGCTCGTCGAGGCCGACGGTGACGTCACCAAGGCCAACGAGATCCTGCGCGTCAAGGGCCTGAAGGGTGTCGCCAAGCGCGAGGGCCGTTCCGCCGAGAACGGTGCCGTCACCTCCCTGATCTCCGGCGACGCCACCTCCGGTGTGCTCGTCGAGCTCAAGTGCGAGACCGACTTCGTGGCCAAGAGCCCGAAGTTCCTGGCCGTCGCCGACCAGCTCGCCGCCCACGTGGCCGCCACCAAGCCCGCCGACATCGAGGCGCTGCTGGCGTCCGAGATCGAGGCCGGCAAGACCGTCCAGGCGTTCGTGGACGAGGCCAACGCCAACCTCGGCGAGAAGATCGTCCTGGACCGCTTCGCGGCGTACGAGGGTGCCTTCGTGGCCTCCTACATGCACCGCACCATGCCCGACCTGCCCCCGCAGATCGGTGTCCTGGTCGAGCTGGACAAGGCCGACGCCGACCTGGCCAAGGGCATCGCCCAGCACATCGCCGCCTTCGCGCCGAAGTACCTCACCGCCGAGGACGTCCCGGCCGAGATCGTCGAGTCCGAGCGCCGCGTCGCCGAGGAGACCACCCGCGCCGAGGGCAAGCCCGAGGCCGCGATCGCCAAGATCGTCGAGGGTCGCGTCAACGGCTTCTTCAAGGACGCCACGCTGCTCGGCCAGCCGTACGCGCTGGACAACAAGAAGTCCGTCCAGAAGGTTCTGGACGAGGCCGGTGTCACCCTGAAGCGCTTCGCCCGCATCAAGGTCGGCATCTGAGTCCGTCCGTACGCGACGGACACCGGACCCCGATAGGGTCTGAGGCAGTCGTCCGCGCTTGCGCCGGACGACCGCAGATCTGACGAGGAGGCCATTGCCGCAGAGGGAACCGCGAGGACCCACCGGCAATGGCCTTCTTCGTATGTGCACGAGGAGATCTCCATGAATCAGGGCGTGGACACCCACACCGCATCCCACGACAAGAGCGACCACGAGCAGAAGGGTCGCCGCTTCATGCTGAAGCTGTCCGGCGAAGCCTTCTCCGGCGGCGGCGGGCTGGGTGTCGACCCTGACGTCGTGCACGCCATCGCCCGCGAGATCGCGGCCGTGGTCCGAGACGGCGCCGAGATCGCGGTCGTCATCGGCGGCGGCAACTTCTTCCGCGGCGCGGAGCTGCAGCAGCGCGGCATGGACCGGGCCCGGTCCGACTACATGGGCATGCTCGGCACCGTCATGAACTGCCTCGCCCTCCAGGACTTCCTGGAGAAGGAGGGCATCGACAGCCGCGTCCAGACCGCCATCACCATGGGCCAGGTCGCGGAGCCGTACATCCCGCTGCGCGCCGTGCGCCACCTGGAGAAGGGCCGCGTCGTCATCTTCGGCGCCGGCATGGGCATGCCCTACTTCTCCACCGACACCACGGCCGCCCAGCGCGCCCTGGAGATCGACGCCGAGGCCCTCCTCATGGGCAAGAACGGCGTCGACGGGGTCTACGACTCCGACCCGAAGACCAACCCGGACGCGGTGAAGTTCGACGCGCTGGAGTACAACGAGGTGCTGTCCCGGGACCTCAAGGTCGCCGACGCCACGGCCATCACGCTGTGCCGCGACAACCGGCTCCCGATCCTGGTCTTCGAACTGCTCGCCGAAGGCAATATCGCCCGCGCCGTCAAGGGTGAGAAGATCGGCACGCTCGTGAGCGACCAGGGCACCCGGGCCTGAGCCCGTCGTACCGGGCCCCCGGGGGCCCGGTCCGGGCGGCCCGCACCGCCCCGCCCCGCCTGAACCATCCATTCAAGACATGCAGGAGCACGTGGTGATCGAAGAAATCCTCCTCGAGGCCGAGGAGAAGATGGAGAAGGCCGTCGTCGTCGCCAAGGAGGACTTCGCCGCGATTCGCACGGGCCGTGCGCACCCGGCGATGTTCAACAAGATCGTGGCGGACTACTACGGTGCCATCACGCCCATCAACCAGCTCGCCTCCTTCGCGGTGCCCGAGCCGCGCATGGCGATCGTCACGCCGTTCGACGCCTCCGCGCTGCGCAACATCGAGCAGGCGATCCGCGACTCCGACCTCGGCGTCAACCCGAGCAACGACGGCCGCATCATCCGGGTGACCTTCCCGGAGCTGACGCAGGACCGCCGCAAGGAGTTCATCAAGGTCGCCAAGACCAAGGCCGAGGACTCCAAGGTCTCCATCCGCTCCGTGCGCCGCAAGGCCAAGGACGCCCTCGACAAGCTGGTCAAGGACAAGGAGGCCGGCGAGGACGAGGTGCGCCGCGCCGAGAAGGAGCTCGACGACACCACCGCGAAGTACGTCGCGCAGGTGGACGAGCTGCTCAAGCACAAGGAAGCCGAGCTCCTCGAGGTCTGATGAACGACTCTCCCTGGGCCGCTGAGCCGGTACCGGCGGGTCCCGCATACGATGCGCTGGTGGGCCCTCAGACTGCGCCCATGCCCATCGTGCCCGATGCCGCCGGCCGTGCGTTCGACGACCGGGAAGCACGCGATCGGGGGGCCGCCTTCGCGGGCGGCCCCCCGCTCCGTACCGAGATGCCGTTGCAGGAGCCCATGCCCAGCCCCCCGCCCCCGCCTTCGCAGGCACCGCAGGACGCCTCGCCCCCGCCGCAGAAGAAGCGCGCCGGGCGGGATCTGCGTGCCGCCATAGGGGTCGGCGTCGGCCTCGGCGCGGTGATCTTCGCTTCGCTGTTCATCGTCAAGGCCGTCTTCGTCGGCGTGATCGTCGTCGCGGTCGTCGTCGGCCTGTGGGAGCTCACCTCCCGGCTCCAGGAGAAGAAGGGCATCAAGGCCCCGCTGGTCCCGCTCGCGGTCGGCGGCGCGGCGATGGTCATCGCCGGCTACGTCCGGGGGGCCGAGGGCGCCTGGGTCGCCATGGTGCTGACCGCGCTGGCGGTCCTCGTCTGGCGGATGACGGAACCGCCCGAGGACTACCTCAAGGACGTCACCGCGGGCGTCTTCGCGGCGTTCTACGTGCCCTTCCTGGCCACCTTCGTCGCGATGCTCCTCACGGCCGAGGACGGCCCGCAGCGGGTGGTGACCTTCCTCCTGCTGACCGTCGTCAGCGACACCGGGGCCTACGCCGTCGGCTGGCGCTTCGGCAAGACCAAGCTCGCGCCGCGCATCAGCCCCGGAAAGACCCGCGAGGGGCTCTTCGGCGCGGTGGCCTTCGCCATGGCGGCGGGCGCCCTGTGCATGGAGTTCCTGATCGACGGGGGCTCCTGGTGGCAGGGCCTGCTGCTGGGCCTGGCCGTCGCCGTCAGCGCGACCCTGGGCGACCTCGGCGAGTCGATGATCAAGCGTGACCTCGGCATCAAGGACATGGGCACGCTGCTCCCGGGCCACGGAGGCATCATGGACCGCCTGGACTCGCTGCTCCCGACCGCTCCGGTGGTCTGGCTGCTGCTGGCGGCGTTCGTCGGCACCGGCTGACGGGTTCGGGCCGGGTTATCCTGGAGGGCGCGCCGTGTTCGCACGGCGCGCCCTTTCCGTCACGCGGCCGAGCCGCCGCGGACCGGCCCTGCACGCGCGGGGTGACCCCCACCCCGTCGTACCGAGGAGTACCGCATGGCCCCCCGTCCCGTCCCGGGCGAGCTCACCTTCGTCGCCCCGCGTGGAGCCAAGAAGCCTCCGCGGCACCTCGCCGACCTGACCCCGGCCGAGCGCCGCGAGGCGGTGGCCGCGATCGGCGAGAAGCCGTTCCGGGCCAAGCAGCTCTCCCAGCACTACTTCGCCCGCTACGCCCACGACCCGGCCGAGTGGACGGACATCCCGGCCGGCTCGCGCGAGAAGCTCCAGCAGGAGCTGCTGCCCGAGCTGATGAACGTCGTGCGGCACATCAGCTGCGACAACGACACCACCCGCAAGACCCTGTGGAAGCTGCACGACGGCACGCTCGTCGAGTCCGTGCTGATGCGCTACCCCGACCGGGTGACCATGTGCATCTCCTCGCAGGCCGGCTGCGGCATGAACTGCCCGTTCTGCGCCACAGGCCAGGCCGGCCTCGACCGCAACCTTTCCACCGCCGAGATCGTGCACCAGATCGTCGACGGCATGCGCGCCCTGCGCGACGGCGAGGTCCCCGGTGGCCCGGCCCGCCTGTCTAACATCGTCTTCATGGGCATGGGCGAGCCGCTCGCGAACTACAACCGCGTCGTCGGCGCCATCCGCCGCCTCACCGACCCGGAGCCGGACGGCCTGGGCCTGTCGCAGCGCGGCATCACCGTCTCCACCGTCGGCCTGGTCCCGGCCATGCTGCGGTTCGCCGACGAGGGCTTCAAGTGCCGCCTCGCCGTCTCCCTGCACGCCCCGGACGACGAGCTGCGCGACACCCTCGTCCCCGTGAACACCCGCTGGAAGGTCCGCGAGGTCCTCGACGCGGCCTGGGAGTACGCCGAGAAGTCCGGCCGCCGGATCTCCATCGAGTACGCCCTGATCCGCGACATCAACGACCAGGCCTGGCGCGGCGACCTGCTCGGACGCCTGCTCAAGGGCAAGCGGGTGCACGTCAACCTGATCCCGCTGAACCCGACGCCGGGCTCGAAGTGGACCGCCTCGCGACCCGAGGACGAGAAGGCCTTCGTCGAGGCCATCGCCCGCCACGGCGTGCCCGTGACCGTACGGGACACCCGCGGCCAGGAGATCGACGGTGCGTGCGGACAGCTCGCCGCGAGCGAGCGGTAGGCTGGCCCGCGTACATCTGCATATTCCGACAGGGGAGCGCCACAGCGCTGAGAGTGCGGCACACGTTTTTGGATCGAGCACCGTGGCCGCAGACCCTCTGAACCTCGCCCAGGTCATTCTGGGTAGGAAGTTCGGTCACCACCTCAAGCTGTTGCGCCCTGCCCGGGCGCCCCGCTCCACCAGAGCGCCCGGGCGGGGCCGCGTCTTCTCCTGGTCATCCCAGGAGGAATGAACCGTGAGCACCACCAAGAAGATCGCGGGCGCGGCGCTGGCCGCCGCCCTCGGCGTCAGCACGCTGACCGCGTGCGGCGGCGGCACCAAGAAGGACGACGGGGCCGCCGAGAGCGGTGCCCCGAAGTCCAAGACCGTCACCCTCGTCTCCCACGACTCCTTCAACGTGACCGACTCGGTCCTCAAGGAGTTCGAGCAGCAGAGCGGCTATACCGTCAAGGTCCTCAAGTCCGGGGACGCCGGCGCCGCCCTGAACCAGGAGATCCTCACCAAGGGCTCCCCGCGCGGCGACGTCTTCTTCGGTGTCGACAACACGCTCCTCTCGCGCGCCCTCGACAACGGGATCTTCACCCCGTACGAGGCCAAGGGCCTGGCGGAGGTCAAGCCCGAGTACGTGCTCGACAAGCAGCACCGGGTCACCCCCGTCGACTCCGGCGACATCTGCGTCAACTACGACAAGGCCTACTTCGCCGACAAGAAGATCGCCCCGCCGCAGACGCTGGACGACCTGCTCAAGCCCGAGTACAAGAACCTGCTGGTCACCGAGAACGCCGCGACCTCCTCGCCCGGCCTCGGCTTCCTCCTCGCCTCCGTCGGCAAGTACGGCGAGGACGGCTGGAAGGACTACTGGACCAAGCTGAAGGCCAACGGCGTCGAGGTCGTCGACGGCTGGGAGCAGGCCTACAACGAGCGCTTCTCCGGCTCCGCCGGCGGCAAGAAGGCCAAGGGCGACCGTCCGCTGGTCGTCTCCTACGCCTCCAGCCCGCCGGTCGAGGTCCTCTACGGCGAGCCCCAGCCGGCCGAGGCCCCCACGGGCGTGGCCACCGGCACCTGCTTCCGCCAGGTCGAGTTCGCGGGCCTGCTGAAGGGCGCGAAGAACGAGGAGGGCGGCAAGGCCCTCATCGACTTCCTGATCGGCAAGAAGTTCCAGGAGGACATGCCGCTCCAGATGTTCGTGAACCCGGTGGTCAAGGACGCGAAGCTGCCGGAGGTCTTCACCAAGCACGGCGTGGTGGTCGAGAAGCCGGAGAACGTGGCCCCCGAGACCATCGCGAAGAACCGTGACCAGTGGGTCAAGGCATGGTCCTCGATCGTCGTGAAGTAGTCCGCGACGGCTCCCCGAAGGAGAGCGGGCGGGCCACCGCCGTCAGGCTGGCCCTGATGGCCGTGCCGCTCGCCTTCTTCGGGCTGTTCTTCGCCTACCCCGTCGCCGCCATCGTCGGCCGCGGGTTCAGGACGGACGAGGGCTGGCGGTTCGGGCGGATCGGCGAGGTCCTCGCCCAGCCGGACATCGCCGGCGTGCTGTGGTTCACCACCTGGCAGGCGCTCGCCTCGACCGTGCTCACCCTGCTCGTCGCGCTGCCCGGCGCGTACGTGTTCGCACGGTTCTCCTTCCCCGGCAAGCAGCTGCTGCGCGCCCTGGTCACCGTCCCCTTCGTGCTGCCGACCGTGGTCGTCGGCACGGCCTTCCTGGCCCTGGTCGGGCGGAACGGGCTGCTGGACGAGGTGTGGGGCGTCCGGCTGGACACCACCGTGTGGGCGATCCTGCTCGCCCACGTCTTCTTCAACTACGCCGTCGTCGTCCGCACGGTCGGCGGGCTGTGGGCCCAGCTGGACCCGCGCCAGGAGGAGGCCGCCCGGGTGCTGGGCGCCGGGCGGTTCGCGGCCTGGCGGCGGGTGACCCTGCCCGCGCTCGCCCCGGCGGTGGCGGCGGCCGCGCTGATGGTGTTCCTGTTCACCTTCAGCTCCTTCGGCGTCGTGCAGATCCTCGGCGGCCCCTCGTACGCCACGCTGGAGGTCGAGGTCTACCGGCAGACGGCGCAGCTGCTGGACCTGCCGACGGCCGCGGTGCTGACGCTGGTGCAGTTCGCCGCCGTCGGGCTGATCCTCGCCGTGCACGCCCGGACCGTGCGCCGGCGGGAGACCGCGCTGCGGCTCGTCGACCCCGCGCGCACCGCGCACCCGCCGCGCGGCTGGGCGCAGCGCGGGCTGCTGGCCGGGGTGCTGCTGACGGTGGCGCTGCTGATCGTGGCGCCCCTGGCCGTGCTGGTGGAGCGGTCCCTGGACGCGCCGGGCGGGTACGGGTTCGGGTTCTACCGGGCGCTCCAGGAGGCCGGGGCCGGTGGCGGAACGTTTCTGGTGCCGCCGCTGGAGGCCATCTGGAACTCCCTGCAGTACGCGCTCGCCGCCACCGCCATCGCCCTGGCCGTCGGCGGGCTCGCGGCGGCGGCGCTGGCCCGGCGGGCGGGCCGCTTCGTCCGGGGCTTCGACGCGCTGCTGATGCTCCCGCTCGGGGTGTCCGCCGTGACGGTGGGCTTCGGGTTCCTGATCACCCTCGACGTGCCCCCGCTGGACCTGCGCACCTCCTGGATCCTGGTGCCGCTGGCGCAGGCGCTGGTCGGGGTGCCGTTCGTCGTGCGGACCATGCTGCCGGTGCTGCGGGCGGTCGACGGGCGGCTGCGGGAGGCCGCGGCGGTGCTCGGGGCCTCCCCGCTGCGGGTCTGGCGGGAGGTGGACCTGCCGCTGGTGCGGCGGGCGGTGCTGATCGCGGCGGGCTTCGCCTTCGCGGTCTCGCTGGGCGAGTTCGGCGCGACGGTGTTCATCGCCCGGCCGGACCACCCGACGCTGCCGGTGGCGGTGGCCCGGCTGCTGGGGCGGGCCGGGGAGATGAACTACGGGCAGGCGATGGCCCTGAGCACGATTCTGATGCTGGTGTGCGCGGTGTCCCTGCTGGTGCTGGAACGGCTGCGACCCGACAAGACCTCGGGAGAGTTCTGATGACCCTGCTCCGGCTCGAAGGGGTGACGGTCCGCTTCGGCGACCGGGCGGTCGTGGACGCGGTGGACCTGGAGGTCGCCGAGCACGAGACCGTCTGCGTGCTGGGGCCCAGCGGCAGCGGCAAGTCCACCCTGCTGCGGGTGGTGGCCGGGCTCCAGCCGCCCACCGCCGGACGGGTGCTGCTGGGCGGCGCCGACCAGGCCGGGGTGCCCGTGCACCGGCGGGGGGTGGGCCTGATGTTCCAGGACCACCAGCTGTTCCCGCACCGCGACGTCGGCGGGAACGTGGCCTTCGGCCTGCGCGTCCGGGGCTCCGCGAAGGCGGAGTACGCGGAGCGGGTCGCCCGGCTCCTGGACCTGGTCGGGCTCCCCGGGGCCCAGGGCCGGGCCGTGGCCTCGCTGTCGGGCGGTGAGCAGCAGCGGGTCGCCCTGGCCCGGGCGCTGGCGCCCTCGCCGAGGCTGCTGATGCTGGACGAGCCGCTCGGCCAGCTGGACCGGGGGCTGCGCGAGCGGCTGGTGGTCGAGCTCCAGGGGCTGTTCTCGCGGCTGGGCACCACCGTGCTGGCGGTCACCCACGACCAGGGCGAGGCCTTCGCGCTGGCCGACCGGGTGGTGGTGATGCGGGACGGGCGGATCGCGCAGGCGGGGACCCCGCTGGAGGTGTGGCAGCGGCCGGCGTCGGAGTTCGTGGCGCGGTTCCTCGGCTTCGAGAACGTGGTCCCGGCCACCGTCTCCGGGGGCGCGGCCGCGACCCCGTGGGGGAGGCTCCCCGTGCCGGCGGGCTCCCCGGAAGGCGAGCGGCGGCTGCTGGTCCGCCCCGCCGGGGTGGTGCTGGGCACGGCGGGGCTGGACTGCGTGGTGGAGTCCCGTACGTTCCGGGGCACCCACGTGACGCTGCTGCTGCGGCCCGAGGCGGGGCCCGTCCTGGAGGCGGAGTGCGCCCTGGCCGCCGCGCCGGCCCCGGGGGACCGGGTCGCGGTGGCCTTCACGCCCTCCGAGGTGGTCGTCCTTCCCGCGGCCTAGGGCCGGCCTAGGCCGCCCGGATGCCGTCGACGGCGATCGGCAGGTGGCGCGGTCCGCGCAGGACGGCGTTCTGCCGGTAGGGCGGCGGGTCCTCCAGCAGCCGGGGGTTCTCCAGCCTGCGGGCCAGCTCGCTCAGGGCCAGCGCGGCCTCCAGCCGGGCCAGGGGCGCTCCGAAGCAGCTGTGGATCCCGCTGCCGAGGCCCAGGTGCTGGACGTCCGGGCGGTCGGGGTCGAAGCGGTCCGGGTTCTCGAACCGCTTCGCGTCGCGGTTGCCGGAGGCCAGGATCAGCCAGAGGGAGGAGCCCTTGGGGATGGTCACCCCCGCCACCTCGATGTCGGCCAGGGTGCTGCGCTGCGGCAGCAGCTGCACCGGGGGCTCGTAGCGCAGCAGCTCCTCGACCATCGGCACCGCGATGTTCGGATCGGAGCGCAGCCGGTCCAGGTGCTCCGGGTGGCGCAGCAGGGTGAGCATGCCGTTCGTGATCAGGTTGACGGTGGTCTCGTGCCCGGCGATCAGCAGCAGGGCCGCCGTGCTGAGGACCTCCATGGTGCTCATGGTGCCGTCCGGTCCCTGACCCGTCGCCAGCTCCGAGAGCATGTCCCCGGTCGGGTTCTTGCGCCGCTCCTCGATCAGCCCGGCCAGGTACATGCCGAGTTCCATGCGGGAGTCCTGCGTCTTCTTCATGCGTTCGGCGGGGTCGGCGTCCGGGTCGGGGTCGAGGCTCGCGGCGAGGGTGTCGGCCCACACGTGGAAGCGGGCCTCGTCCTCGGGCGGCACGCCCAGCAGCCGGCAGATGACCGTCACCGGGAAGGGGTAGGAGAACTCCTCGACCAGGTCGACCCGGGCCGGGTCGCCCTTCTCCACGATCGTGTCGATCAGCCCGGTCACGATGCCGCCGAGTTCACCGCGCATCTCCTCGACCCGGCGCGGGGAGTGCGGGGGACCGAAGGGGCGGTTCGTCATCCGGCGCAGCCGGTCGTGGTCGGGCGGGTCCAGCTTCAGGAAGGAGGGGGGCAGGACCTGCCCCTCGTCCTCGTCGCCCTCGTTCAGCGGGTCGCCGGCCACCGCCGTCAGGTTGCGGGAGTCGGAGCTGATGCGCGGGTCGTGGAGCAGGCCCTTGATCTCGTGGTAGGTGCTGATGACGTACGGGCCCTCGCCGTCGTGGAACACCGGGGTCGCGCGGAGCTCCTCGTACAGCGGGTACGGGTTGGCACGGCTGGAGTAGTCGAGGATCTGCCGCAGGATGCCTTGGGTCATGAGGGGTCCTCGTGCTCAGTTGTGCGCCGGAGTGAAGGTCATCCGCCGGTCGGCCGGCGAGTAGCCGCTCAGGGTGATGGTCGGGCCGTGCGTCGGTACCGAGGGGTCGGGGAAGTCGGCGGGGATCGGACGTTCGCCCTCGGGCCTGCGGTCCACCGTCGGGAAGGGCGGCGGGAACGGCGCGGTCTGCTCGATCTGCTGCTCGTAGAAGTCCAGCCAGCGGCACTGGTCGAAGGTGACGGCCCCGATGACGCGGCCCTGGTAGCCGTACACGCCGACGAAGCGGCGTTCGGCCCGCGAGCCCTGGGTGAACATGATCTCGCTGCCCATCGAGGGGACCCCGACCGACTTGATGTTCACGCCGAACTGGGAGGACCAGAACGCGGGGACCCACAGGTGCGGCCGGCGTTCGGAGCTCCTGCTGAGCATGTTGTGCGCGGCGGTCTCCGCCTGGGCCACGGCGTTGCCCCAGTGCTCCAGGGACAGGAACTGGTAGCCGAAGAGGGCGTGCGGGGAGCGGGCGACGTCGCCGGCCACGTAGATGTCGTCGGTGACGATGCCCCAGATGTCGAAGGCCCGGCAGCCCGCGTCGCAGGCGATGCCGCGCGGGCCCGCGCCGAGCCCGGAGCCGGCGAGCCACTCGGTGTTGCGCTGGGCGCCGAGGGAGACGACGACCACCTCCGCCTCCAGCGTGGTGCCGTCGGAGAGGTGTGCGGCGCGGACCCGGCCGGAGGAGTCGCCCTCCAGGCCCGTCACCATGATCCCGGTGCGCAGGTCCACCCCGTTCTCACGGTGCATCTCGGCCGCGACCGCTCCGATCACCCCGCCGAGCGCGCCCACCAGGGGGCCGTCGCCGCGTTCGGCCACGGTGACGGACAGGCCGCGCTCCCGGCAGGCGGAGGCGATCTCGGAGCCCGTGAACCCGGCCCCGATGACGAGCACCCTGCCGGGCCGCGCCGCGAGCGCGCGTTCCAGCGCGGCGGCGTCGCCCCGGGTGCGCAGCACGAAGACCCCGTCCAGGCCCGCCTCGTCCGGGTTCGGCCAGGGCCGGGCCCGTACCCCGGTGGCGATCAGCAGGCGGTCGTACTCGACCTCGTCCCCGTCGGCCAGCCGGACCCGGCGGGCCGCCATGTCCAGACCGGCGGCGGGCACCCCGAGCCGCCACTTCGCGTCGATGTCGCGGCGCCTGGGCAGGGCCGTCCCGTCGGCGGTGGCCATGCCCAGCAGGACCTGCTTGGACAGGGGAGGGCGGTCGTACGGTTCGTAGGGTTCGTCGCCGATCATCGTCAGCTCGCCGGCGAAGCCCTTCTCGCGCATGGTCTCGGCGGCCCGCAGGCCGGCCAGGGAAGCGCCCACGACGGCGATGCGGCCCTCGCGCTTGAGCCGCTCCAGGCCTTCGTCACCGTTCACCGTCGGCCTCCTGGGTCTGGAGGGAGCCGTTCATCGCGTCCAGGAGGATGGCCCGGACGGGGCAGGCGTGGGCGGCGCGCACGACGTTGTCGCGCTGGTCCTCCGGGGCCTGCGGGTTGTACAGCAGCGATTCGTCGCCGTGCATGGCGAAGACGTCGGGTGCGAGGAACGCGCACTGCGCGTACCCCTGACAGCGGTTCAGGTCGACGACGAGCCTCATGAGGCATCAGCCTTTCCGTGCCCTGATGACCCCCACTACCCCTGTGGCCCCCGCCACCCCTCCAGCATGCGCGCGCCGGCCCCTCGCCGCCTGCCCGGGCCTACGGAGCGGTGAAGCCGCAGGTCAGGGCGTACGGCGCAGGCTGGCGCGGAGGATGTGGAGGCTGACGACCAGGACCCAGAACGGAAAGACGATCTCCACCCAGGGGACCCCCGACCCCAGCACCAGCAGGACCAGCCCGGTCGCGAAGCCGAGTGCGGCGAGCGGACGGGGGAAGACGCGGAGCCGGCGGCCGATGGCCGAGGTGGAGAAGACGAACACGGCCGCCATGCGCATCGCGTACGAGGAGAGCACGGTGTAGGCGAAGGGCCGGCCGAACCCGGAGGGCGGCACGGCCTCGCTCAGCACGGTCCCGGCGGCCGCGGCGGCCACGAAGAGGGTGGCGACGAAGATGAAGCCGCTGCCCAGGAACACCGTGGCGAAGAAACGGTCCTCCACCTCGCCGGAGTGCTGCCGCAGCGCCCCCATGAACCACAGGAAGAAGATCCCGGCGAAGGGGACGATCTCCAGCGCCAGCCGCACGGCCCAGCGCTTGTCCGCGTCGACGGCGGCTTCGGCCGGGCTCCCGGACGGGATGGCGGTCCGCATGAGCACGATCGCGGCCGCGAGCAGCACGGCGAAGACGACACCGGCCGTCCCGGCGGCGCCGGGGGTGCGCAGCCGTGTGGTGGTGGGGGAGTCCATGCCCTCAGCAGGCCCCGGCCGCCGCGCCGCCGCCACCCCGGGGACCCGTCGGGGTGAACCCCGGCCGGTCCCCGGGCCGCCCGGGCGTTCAGCCCACCGGCTCCCGGACCGGCTCCTCGGCGGGGGCCTCGGCCCCGTCGTGGTTGCCGTACCAGGCGACCGCGACGGCGCCGGTCACCGCCAGCACGAAGCCCAGGACCGCCAGCCAGGCCAGCCCGGGGCGGGAGGCGTCGCCGAGCCACAGGACGCCGATCGCGCCCGGGAGCACCGTCTCGCCGACGACCAGCGCGGCGGTGGCACCGTTCACCGAGCCGATCTGCAGGGCCACCGTGTGCAGGTACATCCCGCCGACGCCGGCCACCAGGATCGCGTACAGCGCGGGGTCGGTGAGCAGCGTCCCCAGGTCGAAGGGGTCGATCCCGTCGAGGATGCGCACGCCCACGCCGAGCGCGCCGAAGGCCAGGCCCGAGAGCAGGCCCGCCAGGATCGCGGCCCGGGCGCCGAGGAACCGCACGGCCACGGTGCCGCCGACGATGATCAGCAGGGTCACCGCCAGCAGCCACCAGTGCGTGGACATCGGGGCGTGGTGGCCGCCCTCGTGGCCGGCGGCGGTGGCGAGGAGCACCAGCGCCGCGCAGACGACGCCGATGGAGGTCCATTCCCTGCGGGTCAGGCGGATGCCCAGCATCTTCACGCTCAGCACGGCCGTGATCACCAGGTTGGCGCTGATCACGGTCTGGGAGAGGAAGAGCGGCAGCAGGCGGGCCGCCAGCGCGCCCAGTCCGAAGCCGACGAAGTCCAGGATCGTGCCGACGATGAACTCCCAGGTCATCGCGGCCTTGGCGGTGGAGGTCAGGTTCGGGCCGCCGTGGGCGGTCACCCCGGCGGCGGCCGGCGACATCCGGGCGGCGCGGCGCGATCCGACGGCTTGCAGGACGGAGCCCGTCCCGTAGCAGATGGACGCCGCGACAGCGGTCAGCAGGCCTATGAGCACAGAGGGCTCCGTTCAACGTCTGGCAGGTAAGGCGGTACCTCTGCCAGACGTCGGAACGGGCCGCGGAGTTGCTTCCACAAGAGGGTTCGTTGACCTTTTCTTTGCCAGACGGCTCCCCGCCGCGGCCCGGCCGCCGGCCGCCGCCGCCCCGCCGCCCGCTCAGGCCAGCGCGGTCAGGGCGTCCGGGACCTCGTCCACCGAGTCCACCAGCGCGATCCGGGACTCCATGGCCCGCCCGCGGGCCAGCGCGCGCAGCAGCGGCCAGGCGGGGAGCTCCTCGGTCCAGTGGCGACGGCCGACCAGCACCATCGGCGTCGGCCCGGTACCGGACGCGTAGTAGTTCGGCGTCGCGTTGTCGAAGACCTCCTGCACCGTCCCGGCCGCGCCCGGCAGGAACACCACGCCCGCGTTCGACCGGGCCAGCAGCCCGTCCTCGCGGGTGGCGTTGGCGAAGTACTTGGCGATCTGCCCGGCGAAGGCGTTCGGCGGCTCGTGCCCGTAGAACCAGGTCGGGATGCCCACCGAGGCGCCGTCCGAGGGCCAGCGCTCCCGTACGGCGAAGGCCGCGCGCGCCCAGTCGGAGACCGACGGAGCGAAGGAGGGCACCTTCGCCAGCAGCTCCAGCGCCTCGCCGAGGGCCTCGTCGGGGGCGGGGGCCAGGTAGGCGCCCAGGTTGGCGGCCTCCATCGCCCCGGGTCCGCCGCCGGTGGCCACCGTCAGCCCGGTACGGGTCAGGGCCCGGCCGAGTTCGGCCGCGCCGCAGTAGTCGGCGGTGCCCCGGGCCATGGCGTGGCCGCCCATCACGCCGACCACGCGGGCGCCCTCCAGGGCCTCGTCGAGGGCGTCGGAGACGGCGTCGTCGTGGATGGAGCGCAGCATCGAGGAGAAGACGTCCCCGTCGCCCTTCGTCTCCTGGAACCAGGCGTACGCCTGGGCGTCGGGCGTGGCCTCGTACCCCTCGGACAGCCCCGAGAACAGCTCGTCCGCCGTGTAGAGCAGCCCCCGGTACGGGTTGAAGGGCAGGTCCGGCACCGGCGGGAAGACCAGCGCGCCGTCCGCGCGGACCTTCACCGAGGCGTCGGGTTCCATGGCGCAGCCCAGGAACACGGCGGCGGAGGTGTCCGCGGACAGCAGCGCGAAGGTCCGTTCCAGCAGGTTGACCGACTGGACGCGGTAGCCGCTCAGGGAGCCCCGGGCGACGACCCGGTCGAACTCGGCGAGCGTCTCGATCTCGATGTCTGCGTTGGCCATTCGGCCCACCCTAAGGGCTGGTCAGCTCAGCGGGTCAGGGCCAGCGACGTCAGCTGCGCCACACCCCAGACGAGCGGTACGCAGCCGGCGAGCAGCGCGGCGGCCCGCAGGCCGGCGGCCGTACGCAGCACGGTGCCCGGGGTGCCCAGGTCCAGCGTGGCCTCGATCTCGCCG
>NZ_JBFBGN010000127.1:0-19107 GCF_040684675.1 Streptomyces sp. NPDC089915
CGGCGGCGGTGGCGTCGAAGACGTCGAGGAGGGTGCGCGGCGGGTGGGCCGGGGCGCCGCGGAGCACGGCGCGGTCCGGCCGGCCGCGGCGCGGGTCCGGGAGCGGGGGCAGGGGATGGCCGGAGGGGAGGGAAGTCATGGGCGGGGCCTCGGTTTCACGTGCTGCGGGGTCGTGCGGTTCGCCGCCCCCGGGGGGAATGGTTGCCGCACGCCTGCACAGATACCGCCCGGTGGTCGCCGGTTCACTCCTCGGGGGGCGCCGGCCGGGGCGGTCGAACAGACCCCGGAGCCCCCCATGGCCTCGTCAAGTCGCCCGTCGCGCAAGGGTCGCGCGGGGGCGGGTACCGCGTGTCGGGCCTCCCCGGGCCGTCCCGCCTTGATCAGGATTTGGCCGGCCGCTGGCGCTGTGTTCGGTTCCGCCGTCCCCCGTGCGGCGGCCCGGCCGGAGCGGCGGGCGGTCAGGCGGACGGGCTTGTTCCGGGGGTGGGGGTGGAGTGGGGGCGTTGGGGCAGGAGGGCCTTGCAGGTCTCGAAGGCCTGGGCGGAGGCCGGGTCGGAGGTGGGGAGGCCGCGCATGCCCGGCGCGTTCGGGGAGGCGGAGGGCAGGACCACGCCGTGGTCCTTGAGGCAGCTCGTGAACGCCTTCATGGCGCTGCCGTCGCCGCCTCCCCCGCGACCGCCGCCGAACTGGGGGCGCAGGCTCGCGCAGGCCTGTGCGGCCTCCTGCCGTTTCGGGTCGGCCGACGGTCCGCCGCCGGGACCGCGTGAGCCCTGGCCCCAGCCGCCGGGTCCGCGTGAACCGCTGGGGCGGGGGGCGGCGGTGACCCCGTGCTGGGCCAGGCACTGGCGGTAGGCGTCCATCGAGGTGGCGCCCGGCGACGGTGCGGCGGTGGTGGCGGCGGCCGCCGCGGCCGTGCCGCCGGATCCGGAGGCACAGCCCGCGAGGAGCAGCCCGGAGCCCGCGAGGAGCACGGCGGACAGGGCCGCCCGGAAGGCGGGGCCGGTGGTGGTCCAGGACATGTCCGTAGCTCTCCTCGGGCCTCGGTGCGCCGGCGGCTGCGGCACACCGGCGACGGGGAGTCAACCGTGCGGACGTGGGAGCGGGCCGGGCATCGGCTGGGAGTTGCCTGGGAGGGGGCCGGGCCGCGGATCCCGCGGCGGCCCGTACGGCGGCCCGTACGCCCCGTTCGCGGTCGTACGTCCCTTTCGGCCGGGCCCGCGGCTCCCAGGGAACTCCCAGGAACCTCCCAGAACCCGCAAAGTGCGGGCGGCCAGCATGCCGTCCATGAAGGTGCTCCCCCGGCGGCGCAGGGCCGTCCTGATCAACTCGACGCTCGCAGTGGCCGTCCTCGCGGGCGTCGGCGGCGCCTACGCGGCGGTGACCGGTGGCGGTGACGGTCCCGCGCGCGGCGGTGCGCGGACCGCCACGGTCACCAAGGCGACCGTCCTCGCGACCGTCTCCGGCTCGGGCTCCCTGAGCTCTCCCAACGACGCCGGGGTGAACTTCACCACCGGCGGGCGGCTCACCGAGGTGGACGTCAAGGCGGGTGACAAGGTCACCGCCGGGCAGGTGCTGGGCAGGGTGGACGCGACCGCCGCGAAGGAGACCCTGGCCCAGGCCGAGGCCTCGCTGACGGCGGCCCAGGCGAACCTGACCAAGGCGGAGGCCGGGCAGGTGCCCGCCTCGTCGGGCAGCGGCTCGTCCTCCTCGCGTTCCGGCTCCGCACCCGCCCCGGCGGCCACGCCCACCGTGGACCCGGCGCAGCTGGCCCAGGCCCACGCCCAGGTCACCCAGGCGCAGAACGCCGTGGACGCCGCGCAGCGCGCCGTGGACGGGACCGTGCTGAAGGCTCCGGCCGCCGGTACGGTCGCCTCCGTCTCGTCGAAGCCCGGCGACACCGTCCAGGGCACGAACGGCACCGGGAGCTCCGGTGGCGGCAACGCCGGCGGGGGCTCGGGCGGCGGCTCGTCCTCCTCTTCCTCCGCCGCGGCCTCCCTGGCCGGGTTCGTGGTGCTCACCAACCCCTCGGGCATGCAGGTGACGGCGAACTTCTCGGAGGCGGACGCGCTCCGGCTCAAGCCGGGCCAGGCCGCCACGGTCACCCTCAACGCGATGTCCGGCAGGACCCTCAACGCACAGGTCCTGTCCGTCAGTTCGCTCCCCGTGAGCAGCGGTTCCGGATCGGGCGGGGGCAACTCGGGCAGCGGCAGCGCCGTGCAGTACGCGGCCACCCTGAACATCACGAGTCCCACCGACGACCTGCGCAGCGGGCTCAGCACCAGCATCCAGGTCGTCGTCGGCGAGGCCTCGGGCGCGCTGTCCGTCCCCACCGCCGCCGTCTCGGGCACCGGGACGAACCGTAGCGTCACCGTCGTCCAGCCGGACGGCACCACCGCGCGGACCCCCGTCACCGTGGGCCTGGAGGGGGACGGTTCGGACCAGATCCTCACCGGGCTCACCGAGGGCCAGAAGGTGCAGCTCGCCGCGGTCTCCTCGACCGGCAACGGCGGCTTCCCCGGCGGTGCCTTCCCCGGGGGCGCCGGCGGCGCCGGCCGTACGCGCGGCGGGGCCGGGGGCACGGGCGGCGGCGCCGGCGGGGGCTTCCGTACCGGCGGCGGCGGAGGTGGCCGCGGATGACGCCGCCGCTGTGGCCGCGCCGGACCCGCCCCGAGGGGCCGTCCGGCGCCGCGGACCCCGGGCCGGGTGACCGGCCCGTGCCGCCCGTGATCGAGGTCCGCTCGCTGCTCAAGACGTACGGGCAGGGCGACGCGGCCGTCCACGCCCTGGGCGGTCCGGCCGACCCCGCCACGGGGCGGCGGCTCGGGGTCGACCTGACGATCGAGCAGGGCGACTTCGTCGCCGTCATGGGCAGCTCGGGGTCGGGCAAGTCCACCCTGATGAACATCCTGGGCTGCCTGGACGTCCCCACGTCGGGCCGCTACCTCCTCGACGGGATCGACGTGGGCGGCCTGGACGAGCACCAGCTGTCGCTGGTGCGCAACCGGAAGATCGGCTTCGTGTTCCAGTCCTTCAACCTGGTGCCCCGCACCACCGCGCTCGCCCAGGTCGAGCTGCCGCTCGCCTACGCGGGCGTCAAGTCCGCCGAGCGGCGCCGGCGCGCCGAGGCGGCCCTCACCCTGGTGGGCCTGGCGGGCCGGATGAACCACCGGCCCAACGAGCTCTCCGGAGGCCAGCAGCAGCGCGTGGCCGTGGCCCGGGCACTGGTGACCGCGCCCGCCATGCTCCTCGCGGACGAGCCGACCGGCAACCTCGACAGCCACAGCACCGAAGAGGTCCTGACGCTGGTCGACCGGCTCAACGCCTCGGGCCGCACCGTCGTCCTGATCACCCACGAGGACGAGGTGGCCCGGCACGCCAAGCGGGTCCTGCGCCTGGTGGACGGCCGGATCGTCGAGGACGTCCGGCAGGCGCCCGTGGCGGGACCGCCGCCCGCGATGCGCGAGCGGCACCCGGTGGCGGGGGGCGCGCGGTGAACCCGTTGCAGACGCTGCGCTTCGCCTTCGGCGGCCTCGCGGCCAACAAGGTGCGCTCCGCGCTGACGATGCTCGGCGTACTGATCGGCGTGGCCGCCGTGATCCTGCTGCTGGCCGTCGGCAACGGCTCCTCGCAGGCCGTGAAGGAGTCCATCGAACGGCTCGGTACGAACGCCCTGACCGTCTCCTCCGGCGGCGGGAACGGCGGCGGACGCTCCGGCCCGGCCTCCGGCACCAAGCCGCTGACCGTCACGGACGCGCGGGCGCTGGCCGATCCGTCGGCGGCCCCGCACATCGAGTCGGTGGCCCCCGAGGTCACCACCTCGCAGACCGCGCTGTACGAGGGGACCTCGCACACCGTCGGACAGGTCGTCGGCACCTACCCGGCGTACTTCAAGGCCTCCAACAGCAAGGTGGCCAAGGGCGACTACTTCGGCGAGGACGACGTGCTCGGCTCCCGCAAGGTGGCCGTGATCGGCTCGACGACGGCCACGGACCTGTTCGGCACGGCCGACCCGGTCGGCCGCAAGGTGGTCCTCGGCGGCACCCCGTTCACCGTCGTCGGGGTCCTCGCCACCAAGGGCGGGACCGGGTTCCAGGACCCGGACGACGTGGTGGTCGCGCCGCTGCCCACCGTGCAGAACGCCTTCACCGGATTCGGCTCGCTGGGGCAGATCCTCGTCGAGGCGAAGTCCGCGGACGCGACGACCGACGCGCAGAACGAGATCACGACCGTGCTGATGGCGCGGCACGGCCTCAAGGACCCGAACGCCCTGGACTTCCGGGTGGCCAGCCAGGCCTCCCTGCTGACCGCGCAGGCGTCCACGGACAAGACGTTCACGGTGCTGCTCGGCGCGGTCGCCGCGATCTCCCTGCTGGTCGGCGGGATCGGGATCACCAACATCATGCTGGTCACGGTGACCGAGCGGACCCGTGAGATCGGCATCCGCAAGGCGATCGGCGCGCCCCGGGGGGTCATCCTCGGCCAGTTCCTCGCCGAGTCGACGCTGCTGTCGCTGATCGGCGGCGGACTCGGCGTCGCGGCCGGGCTGATCGGCTCGCACTTCACGATCGTCGGCATCAAGCCGGTCGTCATTCCGGAGTCGGTCGTCGGCGCCTTCGCCATCGCCGTGGCGATCGGGCTGTTCTTCGGCGGCTATCCGGCCAACCGGGCCGCGAGCCTGCGGCCCATCGAAGCACTGCGGCACGAGTGAGCCGGCACATGCGGGAACAGGGAGAGGCAGACATGGCACGACGCCGCACCGATCTGGAGAAGAGGCCCGAGGCGGAAGGGGAGCGGTTCACGCCGTTCGCCGAGGTGTTCACCGCCTCGGCGGACGCCCACGCCGACACCGACCCGATCGCGGACGGGATCGCGGACGGGCACGGGCCCGCCGACCGGGCCGAGGATCCCGAGCAGATCCTCGCCCAGCCCCCGGACACCCGGGACATCTCGGCGGAACTCGCCGCTCCGCCCAGGGCGCGGACGCCCTGGCTGACCCTGCTGCTCTCGGGCGGCGTGGTCGCGGGACTCGCCTTCACCGGCGGAGCCCTGGTGGAGAAGGACCACCTGCAGGGCTCCGCCGCCTCGACGGGCCGCGGCTTCGCCGCCGCCGCCGGGGGCGGCCAGGGCCGTACGGGCGGGTCCGCGCCCGGCGGCGGCCAGCGGCAGGGCGCGGGCGGTCAGGGAGCCGGGGGCCAGGGCCGGACGGACCCCGGTACCGGTACCGGGCAGCGCGGCCAGCGGCAGGGCTTCGGCGGTGCGACGGGCGGCCCGGGCGCCGGGGGCGGGCTGACCACCGGTACCGTGAAGCTCGTCGACGGCACCACCCTGTACGTCACCGACGCGCAGGGCAACGTCGTCAAAGTCACCACCAACACCGACACCCAGATCACCGAGGCCAAGAGCGGCAAGGTCTCCGACCTCCAGCCGGGTCAGGCCGTGACCGTCCGCGGCACCCAGAACGCCTCCGGGGACGTCGCCGCGACCACCGTCGCGCAGGGCGGCGCGGGGGGCTTCACGGGCGGCGGCCGGGGCTGAGCCCGAGAGGGAGGACCGCATGGACACGGCCGCGCCCGAGGCGAGCCTGCTCGTCGTCGACGACGAACCGAACATCAGGGAGCTGCTGTCGGCCTCCCTGCGGTTCGTCGGCTTCAAGGTCACCTCGGCCGCCACCGGTGCCGACGCCCTCGCCGCGGTCTCCGAGGAGCGGCCCGACCTGGTGGTGCTCGACGTCATGCTGCCCGACATCAGCGGCTTCGCCGTGGTGCGGCGGCTGCGCGAGGCCGCCGGCACCGGGCCGGGCGCCGATCAGCTGCCCGTGCTGTTCCTCACGGCGAAGGACGGGGTCGACGACAAGATCAGCGGGCTGACGGCCGGCGGCGACGACTACGTCACCAAGCCGTTCAGCCTGGAGGAGCTGATCGCGCGGATCCGCGCGATCCTGCGCCGCACCGGCGCCGCCGGCGGGGACAGCCGGCTGCGGGCGGGCGACCTCGAACTGGACCCGGTGGGGCACCAGGTGCTGCGCGGCGGACGGCCCGTGTCCCTCTCCCCCACCGAGTTCAAGCTGCTCGCGTACCTCATGGCCCACCCCGACCGGGTGCTCTCCAAGATGCAGATCCTGGAGCACGTGTGGGCGTACGACTTCGGCGGCGACCTCAGCATCGTCGAGTCGTACATCTCGTACCTGCGCCGCAAGGTGGACTCGGGGGCGGACGGGTCCCCCAAGCTCATCCACACCGTGCGCGGGATCGGGTACGTACTGCGCCGCCCGCAGGCCTGACGTGGCCCGGCGCATCCTCCGACGGCCACCACGGGTCCGGGCGCTGCTGCGCCGGCTCGTGCGCCCGTTCGCGGCCCTGTCCCTGCGGGCCCGGCTCGTGGCGCTGTCGATGGTCCTGGTCGCGCTGGGGCTGGCCGTCAGCGACACGGTCGTGCTCGGTTCCGTCCGCGCCCAGCTGCTGGGGCGGGTGGACCAGCAGCTCCAGCGGTTCGGCGACTCGATGGCCCACCGGGTGCGGGCCGAGGGCCTCCCCCAGCCGCATCCCGGGCACGCGGGCGGCGGCCGGGCGTGGCTGCCGAGCCAGTACGTGATGGCCTTCGCCGAGCCGGACGGCACCGTGTCGCGGCCGCTGCGCCAGCCGGTGGCGGCCGGGGATCCCGGCCCGCTGTGGCCCGCGATGGACGCGGCGGGGCTGCGGGCCCGCCTCGGGAAGCCGTTCGAGGTGCCGAGCGACCACGGCGACGGCACCTGGTGGGTGCTGATCGTCCCGGTGGACGGGGACGACGCGACGCTGCCCGCGGGGGTGGTGGTCGCGGCCCCGCTGGCCGATGTGACCTCCACCCTCGACAGCCTGGCGGACGCCTTCCGGATCATCGGCCTGGTGGTGTCGCTGCTGCTGGCCGTGGCCGGCTGGTTCGCCGTGCGGGCGGGGCTGCGGCCGCTGCGGCGCATCGAGGAGACCGCGGCGGAGATCTCCGCCGGGCGGCCCCTCTCCCACCGCATCCCCGGCGCCTCGCCGCGCACCGAGACCGGGCGGCTGAGCATCGCCCTCAACGGAATGCTCACGCAGATCGAGTCGGCGTTCGCGGCACGCACCGCTTCGGAGAGCCGGATGCGGCGGTTCGTCGCGGACGCGAGCCACGAGCTGCGCACGCCGCTGGCGGGGATCCGCGGCTTCGCCGAGCTGTACCGCATGGGCGCCCTCACCGAGGAGGCGGACGTCAAGCGGACCATGGCCCGGATCGAGAGCGAGGCGGTGCGCCTCGGGGCGCTGGTGGAGGACTTGCTCACGCTGGTCCGGATGGACGAGCAGCGCCCCCTGGAACTGGCCCCGATGGACCTGCGCACCCTCGCGGTGGACGCCCTGCACGACACCCGGGCCCTGGACCCGTCCCGCGAGGTGACGCTGACCGGCCCGGACGGCGCCGGCCAGCCCGGCCCGGCCCCGGTGGAGGGGGACGAGGCGCGGCTGCGCCAGGTGGTGGCGAACCTGGTGGGCAACGCCGTCGCCCACACGCCCGCGGGCTCACCGGTCCGCATCGGGGTGGGCACGGTGGACGGCCGCCCGGTCATCGAGGTCGCGGACCGGGGCCCCGGGCTGACCCCGGAGGAGGCGGCCCGGGTGTTCGAGCGCTTCTACCGGGTGGACGCCTCCCGCAGCCGCCAGGGCGGCGGCGGCGCCGGCCTCGGCCTGGCCATCGCCTCCGCCCTCGTCGGGGCCCACGGGGGCGACCTCGAACTGGACACCTCACCGGGCCGGGGCGCACTCTTCCGCGTCCGACTGCACCCCACCGCCCACTGAGCCCGGCCGCCTCCACGGGCGGTCGGCTACCGGCCGGCGGGCTCATCGGCGGGCTCATCGGCGGAGAGGAACGTACGGCCCGCGGGCGGGCGCCAGACGAACGCGTCGCGGATCTCATTGCCGAAGGCTTTCGATCGCCATCCGTCGGTGATGTCGTGCCAGTACGCGAAGCGGGCCCGGCGGTAGGCACCGGGCTCCTCCCGGTCGTAGGTCAGCTCGAAGTCGTAGACCCGGCCGGCGCCGGACAGGAGGACGCCGGTCTCGATGCAGGACCCGTCCGGGAAGAGGTACACGAGAACGCTGTCGCGGGGAGTGAGACCGTGCTCGGCCATCAGTTCCCGCAGACGTACCCACAGTCCGGCCGGGTGCTCCCACATGAGCCGGGTGTGGAGCACGTAGCCGCGCGAGCGGGGGTAGGGATCGGGAAGCAGCAGGGCGAGGACGCACTGCTCCGCGGCGATGGACCGGAGCGTCCGCCGCCGCGTCAGGGCGCGCCGGGCGGGCGACTTCTGGCTCTGGTGCCGGCGGCCGCGGCGAGGTGCCGCCCGGCGGAGCCGGCCGGGACGCCTACGCGGCATGGGCCTTTCGGTATGTCATGCCCGAAGCCTGCCACACCGCCGATCACTCCCCCTACCCACCCTCCGTCGGCGTCGTGAAGGCCCCCGCCCGGGCCGCCAGGGCGGCGGCGCGGGCGGACGTGGCGGGGAGGGACGGGTCCGGTGGTGAGGCCAGCAGGACCAGTTCCTGGTAGAGCGGGGCGGTGGCCGCGATCAGCAGGGGGCGGGCCGCCGTGCCCGGGGGTGCCTCGCCGCGTTCGACGGCGCGGGTGACGACCTCGGCCGAGCGGGCGTAGCGGTCCTCCCAGAAGGCGCGCAGGGCGCGGGCCGCCTCGGCGGATCTGAAGGAGGCGGCGATCAGGGCCGTGGTGAGGGAGGGTTCGGCGGACACCGCGTCGAGGACCTCCCGGTTCATCGCGGTCAGGTCGCCCTCCAGCGAACCGGTGTCGGCTGGCCGCCAGGTGTCGTCCGCGGCGGCCTCCAGCAGGTCGGCCAGGAGTCCGCCGACGTCCCGCCAGCGCCGGTAGACGGTGGTGCGGTGCACTCCGGCGGCCTCCGCCACGGAGTCCACGGTCAGCGCGTCGTAGCCCTGTTCGACCAGCAGCCGGCCGGTGGCCTCGAGGACCTGGGTCCGGACGCGGGCGCTGCGGCCGCCGGGCCGGGTGCCGCCGGGAAGGGCGGTTGCGGGTGTGGTGGAGTCCATGTCACGATCTTAACGCAACAGCCGTCGCATTAAGCCTCGTATCGAGGCGACCGGCCGCGCGGTCGCACATGTCCGCCGCTTCCCCGCACCCGAGCCGCAAGGAGCCCGATGACCGAGACCCGCTTCACCCTCCTCCCGGTGCCCGGAGCCGCCGGACCGTACGGCATCACCGCCGGACCCGACGGCGCCCTGTGGGCCACGCTCGTGCACGCCGGAGCCCTGCTGCGCCTCGACCCCGGCGGACGGAGCGCCGTGCACCCGCTCGGCGCCCCGGGATCCGGACCCTCCGTGATCACCGCGGGCCCGGACGGCGCCCTCTGGTTCACCCGGATGCGCGACGACCGGATCGGCCGGATCACCCCCGACGGCACCCTGGCCGACCACGCACTGCCCCCCGGCAGCGCCCCGTTCGGCATCACCGCGGGCTCCGACGGCGCGCTCTGGTTCACCGCCTCGGGCACCGGCGGGATCGGCCGGATCACGGTCGACGGGCAGGTCTCCGCCTTCCCGCTGCCCGTCGAGGGGGCCTTCCCCGCCTTCATCACCGCGGGCGCCGACGGGGCCCTGTGGTTCACCCTCAACCAGGCCGACGCCGTCGGCCGCATCACCTGCGACGGAGACGTCACCCTGTTCCCGCTGCCGACCCCGGGCGCCGCGCCCGTCGGCATCGCGGCGGGCCCGGACGGGGCGCTGTGGTTCACCGAGATCGGGGCCGGCCGCATCGGCCGGATGCTCCCGGACGGGACCGTCACCGAGTTCCCGCTCGCCGACCCCGGCTGCCGCCCGCACGCCGTCGTCGCCGGGCCCGACGGCGGCTGCTGGTACACCGAATGGGGCACGGGCCGGCTCGGCCGGATCACCCCGGACGGGCGGGTGACCGGCCATCCGCTGCCGGCCGACGCCGCCCCCGGCGCCCCGGCGCCGGAACCGCACGGCCTCGCCTTCGGCCCCGACGGCGACCTCTACATCGCCCTGGAGGCGGGGGCCGTCGCCCGCTTCACGCCCTGACCCCGCCGGGTCAGGGGGCGCGCCAGACGTTGGCGAAGGCCGCGTTCTCGATGGACCGCCTCTGGCGTACGGCCTCCAGCTCCATCACCGCGTCGTGGACCACGGCCAGGACGGTGGTGACGGCCTCGCCCCCGGGGTCCGCCTCCGGCTCGGCCCCGCCCCGCGCCTCGTCGAGGCCCACGGCCGAGGCGAGGACGGCCAGCACGGGTTCGTCCGCGGCACGGCGGTCGAGGGCACGCCGCCGCTCGGGGGTGTCGGCCGGCTCGACCCGGCCGGCCCCGAACGGCGAGCGGCCGCCCCGCGTGCAGACGAGCAGCCCCTCCTCCTCCAGGGAGGCCAGGTAGGTGCCGGCGAGGTCGCGGCCCCGCCGCCACAGCCAGTCGTCGACCCGTTCGTAGGGCGCCCGGCGGGTGAGGGCGGAGGCCGCCTCGGCCAGGAGGCGGTCGTCGGGGGCTTCGGTGCCGGCCGGCACGATGCGGTCGCCGTCCAGGGTGACGGTCCGCGCGGCGATCAGATCGATCAGCTCCGCCCCCGCGAGGGCCAGTGACAGGTCTCCCTGCCCCACGGCCCGCTCCGCCTCCGGGTCCAGCGCGATGACGAACAGGTCCTTCGCGGTGCTCATGTACGGCTCCCCTCGCAGACAACCACCGATGGTAGGCGCAGCCGGCCCCACGGACCGTGCGGTCACCGGTCTTTCACGTGTCGCGCCGGGTCCGGGAGCGGTAGTTGGCGATCTTGGCGAGGTTGCCGCAGCGGTCCATGGAGCACCAGCGGCGGCGCCGAGCCTGGGAGTCGTCGAGGAACAGCAGCGAGCACTCCGGGTTCTCGCACTCCTTGACCCGCGTCAGCAGCGGGCCCCCGATCAGCGACACCGCGTCGCGCGCCACCGTCGACAGGGCGGCCCGTACGTCGTGGCGCGCCGCGCCGCCCGCCCGGTCGAGGGCGGGTCGTCCGGCCGGGTCGAAGGCGAGCCGCGGGGCGAGATCGGGGTGGGCGGCCGCCGCGTTGACCCGGTCGAGGTCGTCCGCGTCCGGGGTCCGGCCCTCCATCGCCGCCGCGAGGACCCGGTGGAGCGATTCGCGCAGCTCCCGGGCGGCGGTCAGCTGGGGGCCGGTGACGGCGGCCTCCTGCGGGCCGGCCCCGCGCAGGCCGGCCTCGCCGATCCAGCGGGCCAGCGCGGCGGGTTCGGTGAGCCGGTCGAAGGGCTCGGTGTGCCGCTTGCCGAGGGTGGCCAGGAAGTTCAGGCAGTGGCGGCCCCCGATGAACGGGAACGCGAGCCGGTCGGGGGCGGGTGAAGGTGCCATGCCGCCGACTCTACTCCCTTGACACCTGTTCGTGCGGTGTCGCATGGTGACACCTGTTCAACCGGTTCAACAGGTTGAGCGGATTCCCACGGCGTCCACACGGAGCGGAGCGCGGCATGCGAGCGGTACGGATCGACGAGTTCGGCGGCCCCGGGGTACTGGTTCCGGTCGAGCTGCCCGACCCGGTGGCGGGGCCCGGCGAGGTGCTCCTGCGCGTGGAAGCGGCCGGGGTGAACCGCGCCGACGCGCTCACCCGGGCCGGCTCCTACCACCGGGCCGGACGCCCGCCGCTGCTCCCCGGGCTGGAGGCGGCCGGCACGGTGGTCGCCCTCGGGCCCGGGGCGGAGCACGTCGACGGCATCCGGGTCGGCAGCCGGGTCATGGCGCTCGGCGCCGCGAACGCCCCCGGCTTCTACGCGGAGCTCGCGGCGGTGCCCGTCGGGCGGGTGGCCGCCCTGCCGGACGGGCTCGGCCCGACCGAGGCCGCGGCCCTGCCGGTGGCCTGGCTGACCGCCTGGTACTGCCTGCACCGGCTGGCCCGGGTCGCCGAGGGGGAGACCGTGGTGGTCCACGCGGCGGCCAGCGGCGTCGGCAGCGCTGCGGTGCAGATCGCCGCCGCGGCCGGCGCCCGGGTCATCGCCGTGGCGAGCTCCGCGCGGAAGGCCGCCCTGGCCGCCCGGCTGGGCGCCCACACCGCCGTCGACCTCTCGGAGCACCCCGGGGAGGGACTCGTGGAGGAGGTCGGGCGGCTGACCGGGGGGCGCGGGGCCGAGGTCGTGCTGGACACCGTCGGCGGCCGGGTGTTCCGGCAGAGCCTGCGCATGGCGGGCCACGCGGGGCGCGTCGTGGCGCTGGCCAACGTCGCACTGGAGCCCAGCCCCATCGACACCCGCGACTTCTACCCGAAGAACGTCTCCGTCCACGGCTTCCAGCTCACCGGCCTGCTGGAGCACGGCTACGACCCGCGCGCGGACCTGCGGGAGATCGCCGCCCGCGTCGCCGACGGCACCTTCCGCGTGCCGGTGGAAACGGTCCTGCCGCTGGAGCGGGCGAGCGAGGCCCACGAGCGGCTGGAACGGCGCGAGAACCGGGGGAAGATCGTCCTCACCACCTCGGCGCACGCCGCCCGGTGACGCGGGGGCCGTCGCACGGGAGGGACCGTACGGCCCGCCTGGCCCGGCCCCGGCATCCCGCTTAGCGTGGAACGAGCCGGTGCAACCGCCGGCCGGCTGCCGCGGGACGGGCAGTCCGGACGCCGTGCCGGCGGCCGCGGGCCGTCGTGCCGCCGCGCCGTGAGGATTCGGATCGGGCACATGGAACGAGAAGCAGCCGCGGACACCGTCGTCCTCATCCACGGGCTCTGGATGACCCCGCTGTCGTGGGAGCACTGGGTCGCCCACTACGAGCGGCGCGGCCTGAAGGTGATCACCCCCGGCTACCCGGGCATCGCACCCGGCACCGCCGGGGTCGAGGGGCTGCGCGCGGACCCGTCCCCGCTGGCCGGCCTGGGCGTGCGCGAGGTCTTCGACCACCTCGCGGAGGTCATCGCGGCGCTCGCCACCAGGCCGGTCATCATGGGGCACTCCTTCGGCGGGGCCTTCGCCCAGCTCCTCGTCGGGGCCGGATACGGCGCGGCCGGGGTCTCCATCGACGGTGCGGCGGTCAAGGGCGTGAAGGCGCTGCCGTTCAGCGAGATCAAGGCCACCTTCCCCGTCCTGCACAACCCGGCCAACAGGAGCCGCGCCGTACCGATCACCGAGAAGGAGTTCCACTACGCCTTCACCAACAACCTGACGCCGCAGGAGTCCAAGGCGGTCTACGACCGCTACGTCGTCCCGGTGTCCGGGCGGATGCTGTTCCAGGGCGGCTTCGCGAACCTCACCCCGCACGCGGCGACGGAGTACGACTTCACGAACGGCGACCGCGCCCCGCTGCTGTTCATCTCGGGCGGCCACGACAACATCCTGCCGCCCGCCGTGCAGCGGGAGAACTACGAGAAGAACGCCGAGCGCTCCCCGGCGGTCACCGCCTACCGGCTGTTCGAGGGCCGCAGCCACTACACCTGCGGCGAGGAGGGCTGGGAGGCCGTCGCCGACCTCGCGCTCGACTGGGCCCTCGCGCCCGTCCCCGGAGAACTCGGCCCCTCCCCCTACAGCGTCGGGTAGTCGGTGTAGCCGCGGGCGTCGCCGCCGTAGAACGTGCCGGTGTCCGGGGTGTTGTACGGGCCCTCGGCGCGCAGCCGGGCCGGCAGGTCGGGGTTGGCGATGAAGAGGCTGCCGAAGGCGACGAGGTCGGCGACGCCTTCGTCGATCAGGGCGAGCGCGCGGTGGTCGGTGGGGCCCTCGGTGGCCGGGTTGAGGACGAGCCGGCCGGTGAACAGCCCGCGCAGGGCCAGGGTGATCTCGCGGGTGCCGGCGGGCTCCATGATGTGCAGGTACGCCAGGCCGAGCCGGTCGGCCTCCTTGACCAGGGCCTCGTACACGGGGCGCGGGTCGGGCTCGTCGATGTCGTTGAAGCCGTTCCCGGGCGAGATCCGCAGCGCGGTGCGGTCGGCGCCGATCTCGGCGGCCACGGCGGCCACGACCTCGGCGGCGAAGCGGACGCGGTTCTCGACGGTGCCGCCCCACTCGTCGGTGCGCCGGTTGCTGCCGGGGGCCAGGAACTGGTGGATCAGGTAGCCGTTGGCGCCGTGCAGCTCGACGCCGTCGAAGCCGGCCTCGACGGCGTTGCGGGCGGCGCTCGCGTAGTCGGCGACGGTCTCGCGGATCTCGGCGGCGGTCAGCTCGCGCGGGGTGACGAAGTCCCGGGGGCCGTCGGCGGTGAAGACCTGGCCGCGGGCGGCGACGGGCGAGGCGCCGACCGGGACGAGGCCCTCGGGGAGCAGGGACGGGTGGCCGATCCGGCCGGTGTGCATGAGCTGCGCGAAGATCCGGCCGCCGGCGGTGTGCACCGCGTCGGTGACCCGGCGCCAGCCGGCGATCTGCTCGGCGCTGTGCAGCCCCGGGGTGAACGGGTACCCCTGGCCCACGGCCGAGGGCTGGATCCCCTCGGTGATCACGAGGCCGGCCGAGGCGCGCTGGGCGTAGTACTCGGCCGTCAGCTCCGTCGGCACCCCGCCCGCGGCGGCGCGGCTGCGCGTCATCGGGGCCATGGCGATGCGGTTGGCGAGCGCGGTGCCGGCTACGTCGATCGGGTCGAAAGCACTGGTCATGACTGCCCTCACAGAATTAATTGGTCGACCAATGATTGGTCTCGACGCTCACCGTACACCCTTTACTTGGCCGGCCAAGGTAAAGTTTTCCGTGGCAGTGCCGGAGCCGGGACGCGGGCGGCCGGACGACGGGACGAAGGAGCCGGACCATGACCACGCATGCCACCCAGGGACAGGGCGACCCGGTGCCGCAGGGCTGTCCGGGGCCGCCGAGCGCGGTGCTGGACGGGCCGGTCAGCCACGCCGTCAGCCGGGTGGCCCGGCTGCACCGCATCGCGGCCGGACGGCTGCTGCGGGACCTGGGCCTGCATCCGGGGCAGGAGTTCCTGATGATGCACCTGTGGGACAACGGGCCCGTGCGCCAGTCGGAGCTGATCAAGAGCGTGGGCCTGGATCCGTCCACCGTGACGAAGATGCTCCAGCGCCTCGAACAGGCGGGGCACGTCCGCCGCGGCCCCGACCCGGCCGACCGACGGGCGTCCCTGGTCGAGGCCACGGAGACCAGCTGCGGACTGCACCAGCAGGTCCGGGAGGCCTGGGCCGAGCTGGAGCACCAGACCCTGAACGGACTCGACGCCGCCGAGGGCGCGGAGCTGCTGCGGCTGCTGCGGAAGGTGGAGGCCGCGCTCGTCGCCCGGGCGGCCGCCGATCCCCAGTGCCGGGAGGAGACCGGCGGCTGCTGAGGGGCGTACGCGCGAGGGCGCCGCGCGGGCGGATCCCGTACGGGTCCACGCGCGCGGCGCCCTCGGCGCGCCGGCTGCCGCCGGCGACGGGGTGTCAGCTGAGCTTCACGGCGTCGGGGTTCTCCTTCAGCCAGGCGCGGACCGCCTGCTGCTCCTTGCCCTTGCCGGTCTGCTGGATCTTCGCCTCCAGCCCCGTGAGCTGCTGCTCGGTGAGCTTGAACTCGCGCAGCCAGCGCGCCACCTCGGGCTCGTCCCGCTCGAACCCCTTGCGGGCGAGCGTGTGGATGCCGTCGCCCTTGCCCCAGGCGCCCTTGGGGTCTTCGAGCTTGGTCAGCTCGTAGGAGGAGTACGCCCAGTGCGGGGACCACAGCACGACGGCGACGGGCTCGTGCTTGGCGTAGGCCCGCTTCAGCTCGGCGAGCATGCCGGGCGTCGACCCGTCGACGACCTGGTACTCGCCGTCGAGCCCGTACTCCCCCAGGACCTTGTCCTTGAGGATCGACATCTCCCCCGCGCTCGGCTCGATACCGATGATCCTGCCCTTGAACAGGGCGGACTTCCCCTTGAGGTCGGCGAGGGAGCGCACGTCCTTCATGTACGAGGGGACGGCCAGCTCCAGCGAGGTCGGGCCGTACCAGGAGCCGAGGTCCTCCAGCCTGCTCCCGTACTTCTCCCAGTACTGGGCGTGGGTGACGGGCAGCCAGGAGTCGGTCTGGAAGTCGATGCCGCCGCCGGCGAGGCCGGTGTAGAGGGCCCCGGCCTCCAGCTGGCGGGCGTCGACCTTGAAGCCGCGCTCCTCCAGGAGCTCCTTCCAGAGGTAGGTGGAGGCGATGCCCTCGTCCCACGGGATGTACCCGAGGGAGACGGTGCGGCCCTTGCCGGTGTTCGCGGCGCCGACCGGGCCGTCCCGGTCCTCGCCGGTACCGCCGAAGGCGTTGAGGGCGCCGGCGGCCAGGGCCAGGACGACGACACCGGTGACGGCCTGGACGGGCTGGGGGCGGTGGCCCCAGAGGCGGGCCGCCCCGCCGGCGGCGGACCGGGCTCCGGCCAGGGCGCGCCGGCCGAGCGGGGAGACCTGGCGGCCCAGGGCGCCGGTCATCCGGTCGAGGTACATGGCCAGGATGACGATGGAGACGCCGGCTTCGAAACCGAGGCCGATGTCGACGTTGCCGATGGCCCGGTAGACGGCGCCGCCGAGTCCGCCGCCGCCCACCATGCCGGCGATGACGACCATGGACAGGCCGAGCATGATCACCTGGTTGACGCCGGCCATGATCGTGGGCAGGGCGAGCGGCAGCTGGAGGCGGAACAGGATGTCGCGCGGGGCGGTGCCGAAGGCCTCGGCGGCCTCGACGAGTTCGCCGTCGACCTGGCGGATGCCGAGTTCGGTCATCCGCACGCCGGGCGGCAGCGAGAAGATGATCGTGGCGATGATGCCGGGGACGACGCCCACGCCGAAGAAGATGACGCCGGGGATCAGGTAGACCATGGCCGGCATGGTCTGCATGAAGTCCAGCACGGGGCGCAGGACCGCGCTGGTGCGGTCGGAGCGCGCGGCGAGCAGGCCCAGCGGGACGGCGATCGCCAGGGTGATGAGGGTGGCGACCAGGACCAGGGACAGCGTGGACATGGCCTCGGACCACAGGCCGAGGGAGTCGACGAGCGCGAGGCCCGCGAAGGCGAGCAGGCCGGCGAGCAGGCCGCGCAGCCACCAGGCGGCGACGGCGAGGATGCCCGCGAGCAGCAGCGGGGCGGGAGCCGACAGGACCGCGTCGATGCCGTCGTCGAGACCGGTGACGAGGGAGCCGATGGCGTCGAACAGCCAGGAGAGGCGGTGCTGGAGGAAGTCGACGCCGGCGTCGACCCAGGCACCGAGGTGCAGGCGGGGCATCAGGCGGCCACCTCCGCGCAGCGCACCGGCGGCCGACGCTCGTCGCCGATGAAGCCGACGAGGCGGCCCTGCGGCACGGAGCCGACGACGGAGCCGTCCGCTCCGGTGACGGCGACCGGGTGGGGGACGCGGGCGCTGACGGCGCACACGTCGGCGAGCGGGGTGTCGGCGCTCACCGTGGGGCAGCCGCACGCGTCGGCGCCGGCGGGGGCGGGCGCCATGACGGCGTCGGCCGTGAGCACGCGGGAGCGGTCGACGTCCTGGATGAAGGAGGCGACGTAGTCGTCGGCGGGGCGGGTGAGGATGTCCTCGGCGGTGCCCTGCTGGACGACGCGGCCGTCGCGCATGACGGCGATGCCGTCGCCGAGGCGCATGGCCTCGTTGAGGTCGTGGGTGATGAAGACGATGGTCTTCTTCAGGGTGCGCTGGAGTTCGAGGAGCTGGTCCTGCATGTCGCGGCGGATCAGCGGGTCGAGGGCGCTGAAGGACTCGTCCATCAGCAGCAGGTCGGCGTCGGTGGCCAGGGCCCGGGCCAGGCCCACGCGCTGCTGCATTCCGCCGGAGAGCTCGTCGGGCCAGGACGTCTCCCAGCCGCCGAGCCCGCACAGCTCCAGGGCCTCCGCGGCCCTGCGCTCGCGCTCGGCCCGGGGGACGCCCTGGACCTCCAGTCCGTAGCCGGCGTTTTCCAGGACGTTGCGGTGCGGGAACAGCGCGAAGTGCTGGAAGACCATGCTGATCTTGGTGGAGCGGACGCGGCGCAGTGCGCGGGGGTCGAGGGCGGTGAGGTCCTCGCCGTCGAAGAGCACGCGGCCGGAGGTGGGATCGAGGAGCCCGTTGAGCATGCGCAGGAGGGTGGACTTGCCGGATCCCGACAGGCCCATGACGACGAAGATCTGGCCCGGTTCCACTCTGAACGAGACGTCGATCACGGCGGCCGTCGCGCCGTCGGCGCGCAAGGCCGCGCGGTCGGCGCCCCCTTCCAGCGCGCGGACCGCGGCCGCCGCGTCATCGGGGTTCCTTCCGAACACCTTGTACACGTGCTCGGTCTGGAGCGTGGACACATACACCTCACGGGTCGTACCTGAGACGGCGCGCCGCCCTCGGTCCGGAGGGGACCGGGGGCGGCGGCCGCGGAGCGGGACGGGATCGGCCCGCGTGCGCCCCGCGCCGGCCCGAGGGGCCGGAGCGCAGGGTTCCGCTCCAGCGGCCCACCTGCCCGGCATTCACCTCAGCAAACGCGAGGGTGAGGTACCTCACGTGTCGGCCGCCTCCGGGCCCGGCGTGGGGTGGTCCGGGTCACTCCGTCCGAGCGCGTCGAGCAGGGCGGCCGCGACCCGCTGCTGGCCGGCCGGGGTGAGGTGGACGCCGTCCTCCTCCAGGTGGCCGCGCGCGGCGGCGCGGGTGTCGACCGTGGTCTCCGGCTCCGCGAGCAGGAGTTCCGCGACGGCGTCGAGGTCCGCCCCGTCCCAGCCGAGCCCCGCCCGCCGGAAGTGCTCGTACCGGGCGACGCGCCCGGGGTCGACGCCGGTCGGGGTGAGCCAGATCCAGCGGGTTCCGGTCCGGCGCACCGTCAGGTCGCGCAGGGCCCGCAGGGTGCGGCGGGTCTCGTCGGGGGCGACCAGGGGGATACCGTCGAGCCGCTGGACGTCGTTGGCCCCGAGCATGCACAGCACCAGGTCGGGCCGCCGGGACGCGAGCAGCGGGACGTTCGCGAGGGCCTGGGTCGTCGTACTGCCGGACACGGCGAGGTTGGTGAGGCGGACGTCCTCGGGGAGCAGGTGCCGCAGGATCTCGAACCAGGAGAGGCGGTCGGCGGTGGTGCTCTCGCCGACGGCCACGACGTGCTCGCCGGGCCGCAGCCGAGGCCGCCCATGTTGGCGGCGGTCGCGACGAACGTGGCGCGGGGCCCGCCCCCCTCCGGGGCGAGTTCGAGGACGTAGGCCGTCGC
>NZ_JBFBGN010000128.1:0-19083 GCF_040684675.1 Streptomyces sp. NPDC089915
CGGGCCTGCGAGGAGGCGGCTTCGGTGCCGGAGGCCGTCGCGGCTCCGTCCGTGGCCGGGCGGGCTCCGGCCGTGGCCGGGCCGGGTTCCGCCGTGGCCGAGCCGGGTTCCGCCGTGGCCGGGCGGGGTTCGGCCGCGGCCGGGCCGGGTTCCGCCGCGGCGGCAGCGGCGCCGGGCGCGCCCGGCCTCGTAGCGCCGGAGGCCAGCGCGGCGCGGACCGCCGCCGCGCCCTTCGCCGCGTCGCCCGGGGGGCCCTGCGGGGGGAGGAGGTCGGCCGTGGAGGCGGAGGGTTCCCACTGCCTGCCCTGACGGCCCGCGTCCATCGCCTCGTTGGCCAGCCGGTCCGCGTGCTTGTTGCGCTCGCGCGGGATCCACTCGTACGTGACCTGCGCGCGCGGCAGGACCTTCGCGGCCTCCGCCGCCAGCGGCTTCATGTCGGGGTGCTTGATCTTCCAGCGGCCCGACATCTGCTCCACGACGAGCTTCGAGTCCATCCGGACCCGGACCTCCGCGTCGGGGGCCAGCTCACGCGCGGCCCTCAGCCCCGCGATCAGGCCCCGGTACTCGGCGACGTTGTTCGTCGCGACGCCGATGAACTCGGCGCGCTCGGCCAGGGTCTCCCCCGTCACCGGGTCCAGGACGACCGCGCCGTAGCCGGCGGGCCCCGGGTTGCCCCGGGATCCGCCGTCGGCCTCCACGACGAAACGCGGCATCAGATGCCCGAGTCCGCCGCACGGACGAGGATGCGCCCGCAGTTCTCGTGCCGCACGACCTGGTCGCGGGCGGCGGCCTTGATCTCGTTGACCTCGGCCAGGTCGAGCTCCAGTCGGCAGCCCTCGCAGCGGCGCTGGTACAGGCGGGCGGCGCCCACACCGCCCTGCTTGACCCGGATCTTCTCGTACAGGGCCATCAGGTCGGCCGGCATGGAGCCGACGATGACCTCGCGGTCCTTGGTGGTCTTCGCGGCCTCGGCGTCCAGCTCACCGGTGGCGGCGTCGCGGCGCGCGGTGGCGTCGGCCAGCTTGGACTCCAGGGCGGCGACCCGCTCGGTGATCCCGGTGACGCGCTCCTGCGCGCCCTCCAGGCGCTCCATGACCTCCAGGACCACGTCCTCCAGGTCGGCCTGGCGCTTGGCGAGCGAGGTGACCTCGCTCTGCAGGTTCGCCAGGTCCTTGGCCGAGATCCCGGCGCCCGACTCCAGGCGCTGCTGGTCGCGGGCCGCGCGCTGGCGCACCTGGTCGACGTCCTGCTCCGCCTTGGTCTGCTCGCGGGCGGCGTCGCTGGCCTGCGTCTGGGCGGCGACGAGCAGGTCGCGCTGCTGGCTGAGGTCCTTGGTCAGGGAGTCGACCTCGGCGTGCTCCGGCAGCGACTTGCGCTTGTGGGCGAGCTGAGACAGCCGGACGTCCAGGGCCTGGACGTCGAGGAGTCGGATCTGGTCGGCGGGCTCGGCGTTCAGTTGGGGGCTCCAGAGACACTAGAAGGGGTGGTTTCGGACGGCGCGTGCGCCGCCCACGGGTCGGTGACCGTGCGCGAGACGTGGGTCCGCAGACCCCAGCCGTGGCGCTCGGAGACGGCGTCGAGCTGGGCCGCGGCCTGCTCGCACCAGGGCCACTCGGTGGCCCAGTGGGCGGCGTCGACGAGGGCGAGCGCGTTCTGCTCGCGGGCCTCGGACACCGGGTGGTGACGCAGGTCGGCAGTGAGGAACGCGTCCACGCCGGCGGCGCGGACCTGCGCGAAGAGGCTGTCGCCGGAGCCGCCGCTGACGGCGACGGTGCGGATCAGCGCGTCGGGGTCGCCGGCGACGCGGATGCCCTGGGCGGTGCGCGGCAGCCGGGCGGCGGCGCGGGCGGTGAACTCGCGCAGGGTCTCGGGGCGGTCCAGCTCGCAGATCCGGCCGAGGCCGCGGCGGCCGGTCGGGTCGGTCGGGTCGGGCACGAGGGGGCCGGTGACCCGCAGGTCGAGGGCGCCGGCGAGGGCGTCGGAGACGCCGGGGTCGGCGGTGTCGGCGTTGGTGTGGGCGACGTGCAGCGCGATGTCGTTCTTGATCAGCGTGTGCACGACGCGGCCCTTGAAGGTGCCCGCCTCGACGGTGGTGGTGCCGCGCAGGTAGAGGGGGTGGTGGGTGACGACCAGGTCGGCGCCCAGCTTCACCGCCTCGTCGACGATCTCCTGTACGGGGTCCACCGCGAACAGCACCCGGGTGACCTCGGCACCGGGGTCGCCGCACACGGTGCCGACGGCGTCCCACTGCTCGGCCCGCGAGGGGGGCCAGAGAGCGTCCAGCGCGGCGATGACTTCAGAGAGAGAGGGCACGGGCCAAGGCTACCGTCCGTGGCGACCGCCCAGCCTGTCCCCCGGGCAGGGGGCGGACGGGGGGCGGACGGGCGCACGGCCGGCTCCGCGCGGGCGCCTCCGTCGCGCACTGAGGCAAGGCTTACCACATCTGACCACAAACGTCCTGATATCCACAGCACAACCACCGCCCCCACCACTGGCGAATCGTTGCGGCACCACCCGTACGTGTGAAGCGTGCGGGGTCGTGTTGTCCGGCCGGAAGCGCGAAACCTAGTTTCCTCCCCGGAGGTGACGTCCCGGATGACCGTCTGTGCCACCGAGAAGACCACGACCGCCCCGCTCACGATCACCACCGACGGGGCCTACGCCGCGCGGCTGGCCGGGGAGGGCGAGGCCCGGTACCCCGAGCGGTGGACGCTGGGCGGGCCGGAGCCGTACGCGGTGCCGTTGCCGCTCGCGCAGCCCGAGGAGGCCGACAGCGAGGTGCAGCCGCTGGCCGACGGGCGGGTGCTGATCCGCCGGCGGGTCGCCGACCGGCACGCGTTCGCCCTGCTCTACCCCTCGGGCACCTACACCGGCCCCCGCCCCTCGGGCCCGGGCGCCGGGCCCCGTACCGGGGAGCTCCCGCTCGGCGGGATCGACGCCGAGGACGGCCTGTCGGTCCGCCTGCTGCCGCCGGCCCCCGACGGGTCCGCGGCCTACGCCCTGGCGGTGGCGGGCGAGGAGACCACCGTCTGGCAGGTCGCCGGGCACGGCTCCGACGGGCCGAGGCGGGCCGCCGTGCTGCCCGGCCGCTGCTCCGGCGGGGTCTGGCTGGACCGCACGGGCCGGCTGCTGTCCCTGGACCGGGAGCGGGAGGGCCGCGTCAAGGCCGTGGCCGTGGACCTGACCCGGGGCGGGGTGGTCACCCCGCTGCTCCAGATCGCCGAGGACAGCGACGACCGGCTGCTGATGGCGGCCCCCGACAGCGGCCTGCTGCTGATCCGCTCGGACGCGCCGGGCGAGCCCCGGCTCGGCTGGGGGGTGCTGGGCAGCGCCCGCCCGGTCCGCTTCCCGGAGTGCCTGCGGCTGGAGGACGCCCGCCCCTTCGCGGTCCAGCCGGGCCAGGTGCTGATGCCGGAGGCCTGCGGGGTCGCCCTGCGGGTCGGGGAGGACGGGCTGGCACTGTGGCGCCCGGCCGACCGCCACGTGTTCCGCCTCGGCGCCCCCGCGGGCTGGCTCGGCACCGGCCTATGGACCCCGGAGGGCCGCCTGCGCCTCCCGTACACCACCCCGGAAACCCCCTGCGGCCTCGTCACCCTGACCCAGCCGACCGCCCCGCCACCCCCCGTCCACCTGGACCCACCCCCGAAACCGGCCACCCGCCCCATCCCCCTCCAGCAGGCCCCGCTGGGCTGATCGCCTTACGACGGCCGTGCCGGGGAGGGGACATGACGACTCCTCCCGCCCGGCCGGGACGGCCCGGCCGACCTGGAGGGTGCGCTCGCCTTCCTGGGCCGAGACGGCCGGTCACCCGGTTGGGGCGGAGCCTGATGGATCCATCGGAATGCCCGTATCGTCATGATCTGAGTACGTTCGGTGACGGCTCGACACCCACCGCGTAAGGAAGATCCATGACGGTCGTTCCGAAGCACACAGGACTGCTGCGGGGTTCCCGCACGACCCGCACGAGGGGCCTCCTCGCCCTCGCCACGGCGATGGCGGCGCTGGCCGCCCAGGGGGCCCTCGGCACGGCGGCGCCCACGGCCCGGGCGGCGGAAGGGCCGCGCTCGGAGATCGTCGTGCCGCGCGACTTCCCCAGCATCCAGGCGGCGGTGGACGCCGCCCCCTCGGGCGGGACGGTGACCGTACGGGCGGGCACCTACACCGAGGAGGTGGTCGTCAGCGGCAAGGAGCTGCGGCTGAAGGGGGCGGGTGCGCGGAAGACGGTCATCAAGTCGCCCGCGACGCTCACCCCGTTCGCGGTGAACACCCGCGACGACCTCCCCACGGCGTCGATCGTGCGGATCGCCGGCGGGGCCCGCGTCCGCATGTCCGGATTCACGGTGACCGGGCCGATCCCGTGCGCGGTGGGCGCCAACGGGATCACCGCCCTGCAGGGCTCGACGCTCGAACTCACCGACTCCCACGTCCCCGACGTCCACCCCGACGCCTCCTGCCCCGGCGACCGGGCACGCGGGCGCGGCGTGGTCTTCGGCCTCCCGCCGTTCGTCGAGGTGGGCGGCGTGCCCGGGAGCACCGCCTCGGGGCTGATCTCCCACGTCACGGTGGAGCGCTACCTCATCGACGGGATCAACATCGGCGGTCCGGCGGAAGGCGGGACCCGGGTGGAGATCACGGACAACACGGTCACCGGCGGGGCGCGGTTCCCCGTCGCACAGGCCGGCATCGCGGTCGCGTCCGGGGCGACCGGAAAGGTGACGGGCAACAGGGTCTCCGACACCGTGTGCACCCTGGCGGAATGCGGACCGGATCCGATCGCCCAGATCCAGTCGGCCGGCATCATCACCGCGTTCGACCCGGCGTCAGGAAGCGTGATCTCCGAGAACCGGGTCTCCGCGTCCGACATCGGCGTCTACCTCTACGCCAGCCCGGACTGCTGCCGGATCAGCGGGAACCACCTCAAGGGCAACAAGTACTTCGGGATCGCGATCCAGGACGGCAACGGCACGACGGACCGCAACACCATCAGCGGCGGGCAGGTCGGCATCGGCGTGATCGCCGACAGTGCCGACACGACCGGCACCCTGCGCGGCGACCGGATCTCCGGGACGACCGTCGCCCCCGTCCGCGAGACCGAGTGCTGCGGGTACAAGGCGACGGCCGTCGTCCGGCAGCACGACGGGGGCTAGGCCGCGAAAGAGACGGCCCTCAGGGGGCACCCGCCTCCCGCAGCGCCGTCAGGAGGCGGGTGTAGAGGAGGCGGGCCGCCGGGGAGTGTTGGTCGGGGCGGATGACCAGGCCCAGGCGGGCGTGGGTGGTGGCGTCGGCGAGGGGGACGGCCCGTAGGGCGGGGCCCTGGGTGGAGGAGGGGCTGAGGACGGCCGTGCCCGCGCCCCGTTCGGCGAGGCGGAGGAGGGCGGCCGGTGAGCTGGCCTCCATGTCCACGCGCGGGTCGAGGCCGAGCCGGCGGCAGGAGTCCTCGTACGCGGCTCGGATGCCGGTGCCCGCGGGGAGGCAGAGGATCTTCTCGCCCCGGAGGCCGGCGAGCGTCAGGTCCGCGCGGTCGAGCCGGTGGCCCGCCGGGACGACGGCGGCGATCGGCTCGTCGATGACGACGCCCGCCTCCAGGCCGGGGGCGGGCTCGCCCGCGTAGCCGATCAGGGCCAGGTCGAGGGTGCCGGACAGGACGCGGGACTGGAGGGCGGCGGAGTGGTCCTCGTGCAGCCCGAGTTCGATGCCGGGGTGGGTGCGGCCCAGGTCGGCGAGGGTGTCCAGGAAGGGCGGGATCGAGCAGCCCATGACCATGCCGAGCCGGACCCGGCCGCGGACGGCGTCGGCGAACTCGGCGGCGGTGTGCCGGATGGCGTCCAGGGCGGCGAGGGCGCTCTTGGCGAGGGGGAGGACGGCCTCGCCGGCCGGGGTGAGGCGCACCCGGCGGGCGGAGCGGTCGAAGAGGCGCTGGCCCAGCTCGTGTTCCAGCTTCGCCACCTGGGTGCTGATCCCGGACTGGCTGACGTGCAGGCGCTGGGCGGCGCCGGTGAACGTGCCCTCGTCCACGACGGCGGCGAAGTAGCGCAGCTGGTGCATCTCCATATCTGAAGATGATAGATGGCATCGGATACATCTGTTGGACGGATGGCTGCGGGCTCGGGAGGATGGGGGCATGACGAAGACGAAGAGTGCGCGAGAGCTGGCCGAGACCTACTTCACCGCCTGGGAGGCGGGCGACTTCGAGACCATGCGCGGGCTGCTGGCCGAGGACGTCGACTTCGTCGGGGCGCTCGGCACGGTCCGGGGGACGGAAGCGGCGCTGGCCGGGCTGCAGGGGCTCGGGAAGGTGCTGGAGAAGATCGACGTGAAGGTGCGGGTGGCCGAGGGCGACGAGGTGATCACCTGGTTCGACCTGTGCACGAGCATCGCGGCGCCCGCGCCGACGGCGAACTGGATGCACGTGGAGGACGGGCGGATCGCCCGCATCCGGGTGACCTTCGACCCCCGCGGGCTGCTGGCCGGCTTCGCCGAGCAGGGCTGAGACGCGCGGGCGCCCCGGAGCCCCCTCCGCCGGGAGGAGGGGGCTCCGGGGCGCGGACGCGCCGACGCGCCGGCGGGCGCGCTAGTCGTGCTTGAGGCCCAGGACCTCGGCCGCCGCGAAGGTCTCGTTCGGCGGGCGGGAGTCGTAGTGCGGGCTGAGGAGGGAGTCGAGCTCCTCGAAGGAGAAGACCTCCTTCGAGGTGTCGAACTTGGCCGCCACCCGCGGGCGTTCCATCACCACGACGATCCCGCCGTGCACCACGAAGAGCTGGCCGTTCGCCTTCGCCGAGGCCGGCGAGGCGAGGTAGCCGACCAGCGGGGCGACGTGCTCGGGGGCGAGGGCGTCGAGCTTGCCCTCCTCGGGGACCTGGAACCCGGCGAAGACGTCCTCGGTCATCCGGGTGCGGGCGCGCGGGCAGATGGCGTTGGCGGTCACCCCGTACTTGGCCAGGGCCAGGGCGGTCGAGGTGGTCAGGCCCACGATGCCGCCCTTGGCCGCCGCGTAGTTGGGCTGCCCGGCCGAACCGCCGAGGAAGGCCTCGGACGAGGTGTTGACGATCCGCCCGTAGACCGGCCCGCCCGCCGCCTTGGAGCGCTCCCGCCAGTGCGCGGAGGCGAAGTGGGTGGTGTTGAAGTGGCCCTTGAGGTGGACCCGGATCACCGAGTCCCACTCCTCCTCCGACATCGAGAAGACCATCCGGTCGCGCAGGATGCCCGCGTTGTTGACCAGGACGTCCAGCTTCCCGAAGCTGGACACGGCCAGGTCGACCAGCTCCCGCGCCTGTTCGAAGTCGGCCACGTCCCCGAGGTGCGCCACCGCCCGCCCGCCCGCCGCGCGGATCTCGGCGGCGACCTCCTCGGCCGGAGCGGCGGAGGCCTCGCCGGAGCCGTCGCGGCCGCTCTGGCCGAAGTCGTTGACGACCACGCTCGCGCCGAGCCGGGCCAGTTCGAGCGCCTCGGCCCGGCCGAGCCCCCGGCCGGCGCCGGTGACGATGGCGCTGAGCCCCTCAAGTGGCAGTGACATGTGCCGGATTCCTCTCAGAACGGATCAGTCGGCGGTCGGCGGTCGGCGGGGCGTCAGATCTCGATGCAGGTGCGCAGGGCCGTGCCCGTACGCATCTGGTCGAGGGCGTCGTTGATCTCGGCGAGCTGCACCCGGTGGGTGATCAGGCCCGCCAGGTCGATCCGGCCGGCCCGCCACAGCTCGATGGTGCGCGCGTAGGAGCGGAGCACGTCCCCGCCCCCGTACATGGAGGGGAGGATCTTCTTCTCGTCGAAGAAGAGCGAGAACATGTCGATCTGGAAGTTGTCGTCGAGGGCCCCCGCGCCGACGATGACCACCGAGCCGCCGCGCCGGGTCATCTGGTAGGCGGTGCGGGCGGTGGCGGACTTGCCCACGACCTCGAAGACGTAGTCGAATCCCTCCCCGGAGGTGATCCGGGCCTTGGCGTCGCCGAAGGCGTCCGGGGCGACGGCCTCGCTCGCCCCGAAGCGCAGCGCCGCCTCCCGCCGGGACTCCACCGGGTCGACGGCGACGATCTGCGCCGCGCCCTGCACCTTGGCGCCCTGGATGACGGAGATGCCGACGCCGCCGCAGCCGATGACGGCGACGGAGGAACCCGCCTCCACCTTCGCGGTGTTGATGGCCGCGCCGAGACCGGTGGTGACCCCGCAGCCGATGAGGGCGGCGATGTCGAAGGGCACGTCGTCGGGGATCGGGACGGCGCAGTTGGCCGCGACGACGATCTCCTCGGCGAAGGTGCCGGTCGCGGCGAAGCCGAAGATCTCCCCGCCGGCCCGGCGGAAGTTGGGGATGCCCGCGTTGACCAGGCTCTCCAGGCACAGGTGCCCCTGGCCGCGCTTGCAGGCGGCGCAGTGCCCGCAGGGCGGCAGCCAGCAGACGAGGACCCGGTCGCCCTCCTTGTGGCCGGTGACCCCCTCACCGACCCCGGTGATCACCCCAGAGCCCTCGTGGCCGGGGATGAAGGGCGCGGGCTGCGGCAGGACGCCGCTCATCGCGGAGAGGTCGGAGTGGCACAGGCCGGTGGCCCTGATGCGGATCCGCACCTTGCCGGGGCCCAGGCCCACGGCCTCCATGTCGTCGACGACCTCTAGCTTGTCCTGGCCTATCTCGCTCAGCAGTGCTGCGCGCACGGTGCGGCTCCTTAGGGGCGTGTGCCTGGGGCGTGTGCCTTGTTACGCGTGCTCGACGACGGTGTCGGCGAGGACCGGGGCGTCGTCGCGTTCGGCGGCGGTCACCGAGACCAGGACGCGGCCGGGCTCCTGCCACATCCGGATGCGCAGGGTCTCCCCGGGGAAGACGATCCCGGCGAAGCGCGTGCGGTAGGCGCGGACGCGGGAGACGTCCCCGCCGAGGGCGGTGTCGACGACGGCCTTGAGGGTCATCCCGTACGAGCACAGGCCGTGCAGGATGGGCTTGTCGAAGCCGGCCAGCTTGGCGAACTCGGGGTCGGCGTGGAGGGGGTTCCAGTCGCCGGAGAGCCGGTAGAGCAGGCCCTGTTCCTCACGGATCGGCCGCTCCTCGGTGCGGTCGGGGGCCCGGTCGGGCAGTTCGCCGCGCACGGAGGGACCGCGCTCGCCGCCGAAGCCGCCCTCACCGCGGACGAAGATCTGCGCGTCGCTGGTCCACAGCGGGCCGTCGGCGTCGGCGACCTCGGAGCGCAGCACGATGACGGCCGCCTTGCCCTTGTCGTAGACGGCGGCGACCTTGGAGCTGGAGGTGGCCCGGCCCCGGACGGGGATCGGGCGGTGCAGCTCGATGGAGTGCCCGCCGTGCAGGACGTTCGCCAGGTTGACCTCGATGCCGGGGGCGGCGAGCCCGCCGAGCATGGCCATGCCGGCGCCGGCGACGGTGGCGAAGCTGGGGAGCACGTGGAGCTTGGACTCCAGGGTGTAGCGCAGTTCGTCGGGGTCGGTGGCCAGGCTGTTCCCGTGCAGGGAAGAGCCGGCGCCGAGGCCGAGGTGGTAGAGCTGGATGTCCTTGTGGTCCCAGCCGATCTCCCCCTGGCGGGGGTCGGCGGCGAGGGCCCTGGCGGCATCGATCGGCATTCGGATGCTGCTCCTTCTGCTCTCTGGAAGACCTCGGCGCGACCGTCCGCACCGTCGGCCGCACCGAGGTCGCGTGCGGAGCCGGTTCTAGAACGCGTTCTAGGAAGCGGCTGAGGGAATGTATAACGCACGCCCCCATGGTTGGGAAGAGCGCTGACGTCACGTCAGATGATCGTGGTGCGGGGCGTGTTGCCGGTTCCGGGGAGGGCCGGCCGGTAGCCTGCGGCGGTGGATGAGATGCCCGTGGCCCACCGGCCCGCCCGTTCCCTGCGCGTCCTGCTGGACCCGCCGAACCCGCCGCTCGCGGTCCGTCTCGGACTCCAGCCGGACATCGAGGTGGTGCCCTCCCTGACCCAGCGGCCGGCGGTGGCGCTGGTCGAGGACCCGGAGTCGGTGGCCGCCCTGCTGGCCGAGGACCCCGAGTGCCGGGTCCTGGTGGCCACGGGCTCGGCGCATCCGGGGCTGCGGGGGGCGGTCCTGGCGGCGGGGGCGGCGGGGCTGGTGCTGCGCGACGGGCCGGTGGAGGAGCTGGCGGAGTGCCTGCGGCGGGCGTCCATGGGCGAGACGGTGGTGGACCCGGCGCTCGCGGGCCCCTGACGGGACGGCTCCCGGGACGGCCCGTGCCCGTATGGCCCGTACCCGTGAGGCCCGTACCCGTGAGGCCCGTACCCGTGAGGCCCGTACCCGTAAGGCCCGTACCCGTAAGGCCCGTACGCGTACGGGAGCCCCCCGCCGGTCAGCGGCGGGGGGCTCCCCTCGGGGCTCGGGCCCCGGTCAGTTCCCCGCGGTCCAGTCGTCGACCGTCCGCGAGGGGTCCAGGGCGACGGGCAGCTTCTCCAGCCCGCGGAAGGCCGGGAAGGGCCCCTTGAGCCAGTCCCCCTCCGCCGGGGTCGGCATGGCGAGCACCATGTCCGGGAAGCGGTCGAGCAGCGCCGTCAGGCAGATCTCCAGCTCCAGCCGGGCCAGCGGGGCGCCCAGGCAGTAGTGGGCGCCGTAGCCGAAGCCGAGGTGGCTGCTCTGCAGCCCCTCCCGGGTGAAGTCCAGGGTGTCCGGGTCGGGGAACTTCTCCGGGTCGCGGTTGGCGGAGTTCAGCGCGATCTGCACGACCGCGCCCTTCGGAATGACCGTCCCGCCGATTTCCACGTCCTCCAGCGCGTACCGGAAGGTGGAGGTTTCCACCGAGCCCTCGAAACGCTGCATTTCCTCGATCGCCTGCGGCAGCAGTTCCCGGTTCTCCTGCACCGCCCGGAGCTGGTCGGGGTGGGTGAGGAGGCTGAAGACGCAATTCCCGATCTGCAGGGTGGTCGTCTTGTGCCCGGCGAAGAGCAGGACCCAGATCATCGAGACGAGTTCGTCGTCGGTGAGCGGTTCCTCCTCGTGCGGGGTCTCCACCAGCATGCTCAGGAAGTCGTCCGAGGGCTGGACCCGCGTGCGGTGGATGTGCCGGGCGAAGTAGTCCCGCAGCCAGATCTCGGCCTCTTCCAGGTCGCCCTTGAGGTCCTTGCTGAACCGCGAGCGGGTCACGACGGCGAACCACTTGAGGACCTCGGCCCGCTCCTGCCCGACGATGCCGAGCAGCTCGCAGATCACCATCACGGGCAGCGGCAGGGCGAAGGCCTGCATCAGGTCGACGGGCCGGTCCGTGGGGCAGCGGTCGAGCAGCTCGTGGGCGAGCTCCTCGATGTGCGGGCGCAGGGCGTGGATGTGGCGCGGGGTGAAGGCGGTCTTGGCGATGTGGCGCAGCCGGGTGTGGCGGGGCGGGTCGGCGAAGAGGAGGTTGTCGTCGAGCGCCTCGCACAGGTCCCCGAAGAGGGCGTGGTAGAGGTCGATGCCCTCGTGCATGTCCTTGCCGATGCGGTGGTCGGCCAGCAGGGCGTGGGCGTCCTCGTAGCGGGTGATCAGGTACGTGTCCACGCCGTGGCCCGGGGTGAGGCGGGCGACGGGGGCGTGTTCGCGCAGGGTCCGGTAGACCGGATAGGGGCACTGCCGGTATTCCGGCGTGCTCTTCGTCGCGGCCGCCACGGCTTCGTGCAGCGTGAGACCGTCGTCCGCCGCGGTCGTCGGTTCAGTCGTCACGCGCCCTGGCCTTTCGGGTAACCCGGAATTGACATGCGGCTGCTTTCCCGCGCCGGATCGGGGGCGAAACCCGATTGACCCGTTCGGAGCCGAAAGCTCCCCCTGCGGAATGTTCCGGGCGGCGGTCCGTGGTGGCCGTTCTAGGGTGTGCGGTGGATTTCGGGCCGCTTTCGGATCCCCGGGGTCACGGGTCGACGAGAGGGAATTGCGCACATGCCGGAATACGGTACGGGCGGCCTGGCCGTCGGCGGGGCGGCACGACCGGACGCGGCGGCCGGGGAGGCCGGGGAGGCCGACGACGGCAGCCGCGCGGTGATCGACGTCCACCACCACTTCTGCGCCCCCGCCTGGCGCCGGTGGGCGGAGCGGCAGGGGCTGGTGGGCCCGCGGTCGCTGCCGCCGTGGGCGGGCTGGGAGGCGCGGGACGCGCTGGCGCTGATGGACCGGGCGGGGATCGCGGTGGCGGTGCTCAAGCCGATGCTGCCCGCGCGGTACGAGAGTTCCGCGCAGCTGCGGGAGGCGGTCGCGGTGACGCTGGAGGCGGCGGCCGGGGTGGTGGAGGCGCACCCGGGGCGCTTCGCGTTCCACGCGCCGCTGTTCCTCGACGAGGAGGAGGTCTCCTCGTGGACCCTGCGGCGCGGCCTGGACGAGCTGGGGGCGGTCGGGGTGAACGTGACGGCGAACTACCGCGGGGTCTACCTGGGGGACCCCGCGTACGACCGGATCTTCGCGGAACTCGACGAACGCGCGGCACTCGTGGACACCCACCCCCACGTCCTCCCGGACGGCCCGGGCGGGGGCCACCCCACGGTGGGCGCCGGCCGGCCGGGCGGGCCGGGCGGGGGGCCGGGCGGACCGGGCGGACCGGGCGGACCGGGCGGGGGGCCGGGTGGCATGGCCGGAGGCCCGGTTCGCCCGGGCGGCGGGTCCGGGAGTGGGCCCGGGGGGCCCGCGTCCGTGCCCGGGGTGCCGAACTTCCTGTGCGACTTCCTGCTCGACACCACCCGGGCCGCCGTCAACATGATCCGGACCCGGACCCTCGACCGCTTCCCGAACCTGTCCGTGCTCCTCCCGCACGGCGGCGGCTTCCTCCCGCAGATCGCGACCCGCATGGAGGCCTTCGGGTACGCCTTCGACCCGCCCGTGGAGCCCGCGGCCGTACGGGACCACCTGCACCGCTTCTACTACGACACCGCCGGCCCGCTCTCCCCGGCCGGCACCCTGCTGGCCACCGTCGACCCCGCCCGGATCCTGTTCGGCAGCGACTGGCCGGCCTGCCCGGCCGGGGTGGTCACGGACCTGGCCGTCCCCGCCCTCGCCGCCGACCCGGCGTTCACCCCGGCGCAGCGCCGGGCCGTGAACCGGGAGAACGCGCTGCGCCTGATGCCCGGCCTGGTCCGCGCCTGACGCCCCGACGCGCCCGGGCCCGCGCGGGCCCGGGCGCGTCAGCGGCGCAGCAGCGTCACCACCGCCGCCCCGCCCAGCCCGATGTTGTGGGCCAGGCCCACCCGGGCGGCGGGGACCTGGCGCGGGCCTGCCTCGCCGCGCAGCTGCCAGACCAGTTCGGCCGCCTGCGCGAGCCCCGTCGCCCCCAGCGGGTGGCCCTTGGAGATCAGGCCGCCCGAGGGGTTGACCACCCAGCGGCCGCCGTAGGTGGTGGCCCCGCTCTCGACGAGCGCGCCGGAGGCCCCGTCCGCGCACATGCCGAGCGCCTCGTACGTCAGCAGCTCGTTCACCGAGAAGCAGTCGTGCAGTTCGACGACGTCGACGTCCTCGATGCCGAGCCCCGAGTCCTCGTACACCCGGCGGGCGGCGGCCGCCGTCATCGGCTTGCCGACCACGTCGATGCAGGAGCCGCCGAAGCTCGCCGCCGTGTCCGTGGTCATGGCCTGGGCGACGATCTCCACGGCCTTGTCGTGCAGCCCGTGCGCCACGACGAACCGCTCCGAGACCACGAGCGCGGCGGCCGCGCCGTCGGAGGTCGGCGAGCACTGGAGCTTCGTCAGCGGATCGTGGATGGTCTTGGCGGCGAGGACCTCCTCCACCGTGTACACGTCCTGGAACTGCGCGTTCGGGTTGTTCGCGGAGTGCCGGTGGTTCTTCGCGCCGACCGCGGCGAGCTGCGCGGGCGTGGTCCCGTACCGCTCCATGTGCTCGCGGGCCGCGTTGCCGAAGATCTGCGCGGTGGGCGGGGACATCTCGAAGCCGTGCGCGGCGGCCATGATCCCGTAGTGCCGGGCGACCGGCGAGGTCTTGCCGAAATCCTCAGCGGCTCCGCCGCGGGCCCCGCCGTCGGCCCCGCCGCCGAGCGCGCCCCGCTTCATCTTCTCGAAGCCGACCGCGAGCACGCAGTCGCCGATCCCGCCCTGGACGAACTGGCGGGCCATCATCAGCGCCGTCGAGCCGGTCGCGCAGTTGTTGTTGACGTTGTAGACCGGGACCCCGGTCAGCCCCAGTTCGTACGCCGCCCGCTGGCCGGCGGTGGAGGCCTGGAAGCAGTAGCCCACCGGCACCTGTTCGACGAGCCCGTAGTCCACTCCGGCATCGGCGAGCGCCGCCGATCCGGCCTCCCGGACCATGTCCCAGTACTGCCAGTCCCGTGACTCCGGCTTCTCGAACCTCGTCATGCCGACGCCCACGATGTACGACTTCATCTGCGCTGACTCCTAGTCCCTGGGAAGGCCGAGGATCCGCTCGGCGACGACGTTGAGCTGGACCTGGGTGGTGCCCCCGGCGATGGTCAGGCAGCGCGACATCAGCATCCCGTGCACCGCCCGCTCCCCCGCCCCCTCCCGCACCGCGCCGGCCGGGCCCAGCAGTTCGAGCGCGAGCTCGGCGGTCCGCTGCTGGTGGGGGGTCTGCACGAGCTTGCGCACGGAGGCTCCCGCGCCGGGCTCCAGCCCGGACACCTGCTGGAGCGTGGTGCGCAGCCCGATGCAGGCGAGCGCGTGGGCCTCGGCGGCGAGGGCGCCGATCCGGACCCCGTACGAGGCGTCGAGGCCGGGGGCGCGGGCGAGCAGCGCCTCCAGCCCGGTGTCGAAGGTCATCTGGTCGGCCATGTGGACGCGTTCGTTACCGAGGGTGTTGCGGGCGGCCTTCCAGCCTCCGTCGGCCGCCCCGACCAGGGCGTCCGGCGGCAGCAGGGCGTCCTCGAACCAGACCTCGTTGAAGAGGGAGTCGCCGGTGAGCTCCTTCAGGGGGCGGATCTCGATCCCGGGGGTGTTCCTCATGTCCACCACGAAGTAGCCGAGCCCCCGGTGCTTGGGCGCCTGCGGATCGGTCCGGGCGAGCAGGATCCCGAAGTCGGCGGTGTGGGCGGAACTCGTCCACACCTTCTGTCCGTTGATCCGCCAGGAGCCGTCGTCGGTCCGCTCGGCCCGGGTGCGCAGGGAGGCCAGGTCGGAGCCGGCGCCCGGCTCCGAGAAGAGCTGGCACCAGGTGGTGTCCCCGCGCAGGGTGGGCAGGACGTGGGCCTCGCGCTGCGCCTCGCTGCCGAAGGCGATCAGCGAGGGCACGATCCAGGTGGCGATCCCGAGGTCGGCGACCCTGACCCCGGCCTCCTTGAGCTCCTGCTGGATGACGATCTGCTCGGCGGGTCCGGCGCCGCGTCCGTAGGGCGGCGGGAGGTAGGGGGCCGCGTACCCGGTGGGCGCGAGCGTCCGGCGGGCGGCGGCCGGGTCCAGGCTGCGGGCGGCCCCGATGGCGGTGCGGGCCCGCTCCCGGTGGGCCTCCGCCTCCGCCGGGAGTTCCAGGCGCAGCTCGCGCCGGGCGCCGGCGGACGCCAGGCGTACGGCGCGCAGCCGGTGGGTGTCGCCGGGGCCCAGGAGCTGGCGGGCGACGAGGGCGCGGCGCAGGTGGATGTGGGCGTCGTGCTCCCAGGTGAAGCCGATGCCGCCGAGGATCTGGATGCAGTCCTTGGCGCAGGAGTACGAGGCGTCGAGGGCGGTACCGGCGGCGAGGGCGGCGACCAGCGCGCGCACGCCGGGTTCCTCGTCCGCGGCGTTGGCGGCGTCCCAGGCGAGGGCGCGGGCCTGTTCGAGGCGGACCAGCATGTCGGCGCACAGGTGCTTGACGCCCTGGAACCGTCCGATGGGGTGGCCGAACTGTTCGCGGGTCTTCGCGTACTCGGCGGCCGTGTGCACCGCCCAGGCGGCGGTGCCGCAGGCGTCGGCGGCGAAGAGCACACAGGCCAGGTCCCGCACGAGGGCCTCGTCCAGGTCCAGGAGCCGTCCGGCCGGGACGGTCAGCGCCCGGGCCCGCACCTCGGCGGTGGGCCGGGTCGGATCGGCGCTCTCGTGCGGCCGGACCTCCAGCGCGGCGGCGTCCACGGCGAACCACCGGACGGCGTCCCCCGTCTCGGCGGCGAGCAGCACCAGCTCCGCCTCGGCGGCGCCGAGCACCGGGGGCGCGAGCCCGTCCAGCAGCCATCCGCCCCCTCCGGCGGCGACGGCGGTGACCCCGCCGGCCCCCAGGGCGACCGCCCCGACGCGCCCGTCGAGCGGCTGCGCCCCGGCCCGGTCCAGGAGTACAGAGGCCAGCGCACTCGGCAGGAACGGCCCGGGCAGCGCCGCCCGGGCGGACTCCTCCACGACGACGGCCAGGTCCAGCAGGGTCCCGCCCTCCAGGTGGGGCGTGGCCAGCCCCTGTGCGCACATCCCGTCCCAGTAGGCGGGCCGCTCCCCGCTCCGGGGCGGCCCGTCGAGCAGCTTGCGCACCGCCTCGCCCGGCACGGCCCGCGCCGCCCAGCCGCGCACGGCGTCGGCCAACTCCCGCTGCTCCTGCGTGATTCCGATGCCCATGCGCGGCACACTAGAACACGTTTCAATCTGACGGAAGGTCAGATACGGCTGTTCTTCGGCGGGTTGCGCGGGTGCTTCGGGATGGGATGGGCTGGGCCGCCCCAGCCCGGAGCGAAGGAAGGGAAGGCCTGCCGTGACATCGGTCCCCGCGTGCCCGCGCTGCGGGCGGACACCGCTGAGAGCACTGCGCGTCGCGCGCACCCGCAACCGCTGGGGCGGAGGCGGGCCGAGACCGAGGCCGGAGCAGTGGTGGGAGTGCCCGGGGTGCGGCTGGGTGGGCTACCGGGACACGGAGGCCGGCCCGCTGAGGACGATGCGGCGGCCGGCGGGCGGGGAGGCCGACTGCCCCTTCTGCGGCGAGGAGGGCGGCAACGTCGTCAGCGAGCCGTGGCGGCGGGAGGACGGCGAGCTCCTGGACTGGATGGTCTGCCTGAACTGCGGGACGAGCAACCAGCGGCGGGCACGGCCTCCCGCCGGGGGGTGAGGGGCCGCTCGGCGGTGTGCCGCCCTCACCCCCCGGTGAGGGTGAGGGCGGCCCGGGCGATGTCCTTCACCTGCGGCCGGCAGGCGTCGGCGGTCTGCCCGCCGTTGAGCCACACCGTCACCATCACGTTCCCGTCGCGGACGACGAGCTGGCAGGCGCCGTTCCAGAACGCCTCGTCACCGATGCCGGACTCGCCCGCGCCCTCGGTCACCGCCTCGGCGTAGCGCTGCCGCTGGTCCTCGGTCCCGCTGCGCTTGCGACCGCCGAGCTCCAGGTCCCAGTCCACGGAGGCGTACGCCGCCCGCTCCTGGGTCCAGGCGCAGCTCGTGATCGCGCCCGAGGCGGTCTCGGAGTGCACGTCCTTGGCGGAGTCGCGCGCCGACTGGAGCAGCGGGAGGCGGGGGGCGATCGCGGAACAGTCCGCCAGGGTCGCGTACTTGTCCTTGACCCTGGCCGCGGGCGGGTCCCCGGCACCCGACCGCGCCACGCTGATCCCCCACGCCCCGAGTCCGGCCACCGCGAGCACGGCGACGGCCGCCAGAACCACGGTCCGGGCCGCCGGCCGCCGCCGGGGCGGCACCGCCGAGGTCACGGAGTACGGGGAGACGGACGACTCCGGCTCGGACTCCGGCTCGGGGCCCGGCTCCGACGGGGGACCCGGCCTCGGCCCGAGCTCCGGCTCCGACGGGGGACCCGGCCTCGGCCCGGACGTCGGCCTCAGCCTCGGCAGCAGGGGAGCCGGACCCGCGGGCCCGGCACCGGGCGGCGGGGGCCCCTCCACGCGCTGCGGCCCGTCCGCGCCTCCCGGCCCGGCCCCGCGTGGCGGCTCGGGCGCCCGTCCCCGGCCGTCCTCACGATTCGGCTCGTCCGCCCGCGAGGGCTCCTCCGCGGGCCCGAGCCGTTCCGTGCTCGGCGGTTCGGGGGGCTGCGCGAGCCGGGCCTGCGGCCGTGCCGTCGGAGGGGCCGGGATCCTCGGGTCCGGGACCCGGGTCGCCGGCCGGGGCGGCTCCGGGACGGGGGCGGGGTCGGAGTCCGGGTCGACGCCCAGGAGGCGGTCGATGGCCGCCCCCTGGGCGGTGATCATCCCGTGCACCGCCGGAGGCCACGGCAGGCGGCCCGCCGGGGGCACCGTGCCGAGCAGGTGCAGCAGTTCCGCCGGGGCCGGGCGGTCGGCCGGGGCCTTGGCCAGGCACCGGGCGACCAGCGGGCGCAACTCCGCCGGTACCGACGACAGTTCGGGCTCGGCGTGGACCAGGTTGAACAGGGTCCGCAGCATGGAGTCCGCCGCGAACGGGCTGGCCCCCGTGGCCGCCAGGGCCAGCACCGAGCCCAGCGAGAACACGTCGCTGGCCGGGGTCAGCGCCCTGCCCTCGGCCTGCTCCGGCGACATGAAGGCCGGGGAGCCGATGACCAGCCCGGTCCGCGTCAGCCGGGTGTCCACCCCGCTCTCGGCGGCCCGTGCGATGCCCAGGTCGATGACCCGGACGCCGTCCTGGGTGAGCAGCACGTTCTCGGGCTTGAGGTCGCGGTGGATCAGCCCCGCCCGGTGGATCTCCGTCAGCGCCGTCACCAGCCCGGCCGCGAGCCGCCGTACGGTCCGCTCCGGCAGCGCGCCCAGCTCGGCGACCGCCGCGCCGAGCGAGGGCCCGGGTACGAACACCGAGGCCAGCCAGGGGGTCGGCGCGTCCACGTCGGCGTCCATCACGGCCGCCGTATAGGCCCCGGACACCTTCTGCGAGGCCGCCACCTCACGCCGGAAGCGGGCGCGGAAGTCCCCGTCGTCCGCCAGCCGGGCGTGCACCTGCTTGACCGCGACGAGCCGTCCGTCGGGCGCCGCCGCCAGCAGCACCCGGCCCATGCCGCCCTCCCCGAGCACACTGAGCACCCGGTAGGGCCCCACCCGCTCCGGACCCGACAGCCCGATGGCCTCCATACCCGCCCCGCCCTCCACCCGCTCGGCGCGGCCCGGCCGCCCATGGCAGGGGAGATCATACGACCGGTCAACTCGCCCCGCGGGCAAGGCGGATCAGAGCGTACGAGGAGATCCGCCGACCCGGCGGGCCGCCCGGCCGCGCACGGCGGGGCGGACGCCCGCCCCCGGCACCCCCGGCCGGCACCCGCACGGCACCCGCACGGCACCCGCACGGCACCCGGACACATCGGAAT
>NZ_JBFBGN010000129.1:0-18402 GCF_040684675.1 Streptomyces sp. NPDC089915
CTCGCCGGCACCCGGCCTCCCGCCCTCCGGCGCGCCGCCGCCGCACTGGCCCTCCTGCCGTTGCTGACACTGACCGGCTGCGGCTCCGGTGGCACGGCCGCGGTACCGGCGGGCGCCCAGGCCGCGTCCGCACCGGCCGGCGACCCGGTGGCCGGCGTACGGACCGTGGACGCGGTCGCCTCCCTGCTCCCCGCAGACGTCCGCCGGGCCGGCACCCTCAGGATCGGCAGCTCCATCGGATCGCCGCCCTCCGCCTACTACCCGAACGGGCAGGACAAGCCGCCCGCGGGCCAGGACATCGACATCGCCGACGCGGTCGCCAAGGTGCTCGGCGTGAGGCTGGAACGGCAGGGGGCCTCCTTCGAGACGATCCTGCCCGCCCTCGGCAGCGGCAAGTACGACCTCGGCACGGGCAACTTCGGCGTCACCGCCGAACGGCTGAAGGCCGTCGACTTCGTCACCTACATCAACGACGGCCAGGGCTTCGCGGTCAAGACGGGCAGCACCCGGCTCACCACACCGGTCACCGACCTCGTCCAGCTGTGCGGGCTGACCGTCGGCACCGGAGCGGGCACGACCTTCGAGAAGACCCTCACCGCACAGCGGGGCGTGTGCGCCGCCGCCGGCCGGAAGCCGTACGAGGTCAAGGTCTTCTCCGACCCCGGCGCCGTCACCACCGCCCTCCAGCAGGGCCGCATCGACGTCGTCATGTCGACGATCAACGGGCTGCGCCACCAGGCCGCGCAGCCCGCCGCCAAGACCACCTTCCTGGGCGAGTACCACCGCCTCGACGTCGGCTTCGCCTTCAAGAAGGACTCCCCGCTCACCCCCGCCGTCCAGGCGGCCGTCAACGAGCTGGTCGGGAACGGCACCTACGCCGCGATCCTCAAGAAGTGGGGCACCACCGCCTCCGCGATCGAGACCTCGCAGATCAACCCGGCCGAGCACCCGTGAGGAGAGAACCCGTGAACGACGTCATGGTCGACGTGCGCGGAGTCCACAAGAGCTTCGGACCGCTGGAGGTGCTGCGCGGCATCGACCTGACGGTCAGCGCCGGCGAGGTCACCGTCATCCTCGGCCCCTCCGGCTCGGGCAAGTCCACCCTGCTGCGCACCATCAACCACCTGGAGAAGGTCAGCCGGGGCTGGATCAGCGTGGACGGCGAGCTCATCGGCTACCGCAGGTCCCGGGGCAGGCTCTACGAGCTGAAGGAGAAGGAGGTGCTGAGACAGCGGACCCGCATCGGGTTCGTCTTCCAGAACTTCAACCTCTTCCCGCACCTGACCGTCCTGGAGAACCTGGTCGAGGCCCCGGTCTCCGCGCTGCGGCGTCCCCGGGCGCAGGCGGAGGCGACGGCCCGCCGGCTGCTCGGCCGGGTCGGCCTCTCCGACAAGGCCGACGCCTATCCGCGACAGCTGTCCGGCGGCCAGCAGCAGCGCGTGGCCATCGCCCGGGCGCTCGCCCTCGAACCCAAGGTGCTGCTCTTCGACGAGCCGACCTCGGCGCTCGACCCGGAGCTGGTCGGCGAGGTCCTGGACGTGATCAAGGACCTCGCCCGCGCCGGAACCACCATGATCGTCGTGACGCACGAGATCGGCTTCGCCCGCGAGGTCGCCGACACCGTCGTCTTCATGGACGGCGGGGCCGTCGTCGAACAGGGCCCGCCCGCCTCCGTACTGGACCACCCGAGCCACCCGCGCACCCGGGCCTTCCTCTCCAAGGCCGTCTGACCGCCCGCGAAGCGGACCGGCCCGCCGGCCGCGGGGGCCGACGGGCCGGTCCGGCACGGCGCCGAGGAGTACGGGGCGTCCCGGTCAGCGCCGCGAGATGCGCACCACCCCGGTCTCGGTGCCCTGGTAGAGGGTGCCGTCCGGGGCGGCCGTGCCCCGCATCTGGAGCGGGTTGTAGACCAGCCCGATGCCGAGGAAGGAGCTGGTGAGCTGGGCTCCGGTGGCCGGGTCGATGACCGAGTGGTGGTAGCGGGCGAAGGTGTTGAGGCCCGCGCTGCCGGTCGGCCCGGTGACGGAGACCGTGTAGATCTTCCCGTCGGCCAGGGAGAGCCGGGGCAGCGCCGCCGACTTCACCGGGCTGTTCCACACCACGGAGCAGCCCGTCCCCTCGGCATTGACGTCGATCCGGCTCAGACCCCCGTCGAAGTCCGCGGAGGCCGGCTGGCTCGCGGGCGCCCCCTCGGGCAGCGCCGGGTAGGGGTATCCGTAGGTGTTGGTGACGAAGACGCTGCGGCCGGAGGCGATGACGGCGTCCTCGGTGCCGCTGCGGGCGTACCCGGTCAGCACCGGGATCCGGCACACCGGATCCGGGCCGCCGGCCGCCCGGTAGACGAGCAGGTTCGCGTGCGGGGCGGCGTTGTCCACGATGGCGACGTACTCGGTCCCCCGCTCCGGCCCGAAGAAGGCGGGGGTGGTGCCCGTGCCCCAGCTGAGCTGGCCCGGCTTGCGCCCCGGACCCCGGTCGTAAGGGGTCCGCCGGTCCACGACGGGGGTGCCGTCGGGGGCGGCGGACAGCAGGTAGAGGGCGTGGTCGGTGGCGACGGCCGTACGGCCGGGGACGGTCGAGATGCTGTTCTGGACGCCTTCGCCGGTGCTGATGCTCCGCACCGTGCCGGCGGTCGTGTCGACGGTCCCGATCACCCCGCCGCTCGTGGCGAACCAGACCCGGCCCTCCCAGTCGGGGGTCAGGCCCACGATGTCGTCCCCGGCGGGCACGGCGTCGCCCAGCGGGGTGGACTGGTCGATCCGCAGCTCCCAGCCGGAACCGGTCCGGTGGTGGCCGACGCGGACGAGGGCGTTGTTCCCGTCGACGACGACCAGCCGGTCCGCGTTGTCCAGGTAGGCGTAGACACCGCCGAAGAGACTGCCCTTGGGCAGGGCGAGCGAGGCGAGGTCGGCCCCGGTGCCGGGGTCGAGCAGGTGGACGGTCGGAGTCCGGCCGAAGATGGTGGTGCGCAGGGCGATCACGTACCCGTCACCGCCCACCACGACGGTCGGGCAGGCCGAGGCCAGCGCCGTCCGCGAGTAGTCGATGCCGGAGGTGCCCGGCCCGGGGTAGGCGGTGGTGCCGCTGGAGGCGCTGTCGCCGTGCATGGTCGCGGCTCCGTTGGCCGCGGTGAACGGGTTCTGCGGTGCCTGCGGGCCGTACGGGGAGGCGGGGCCGGGGGCCGAGGCCGGGGCCGAGGCCGGGGCCGAGGCCGAGGCGGGGGCCGCGGTCAGGCCGCCGGAGCCGAGGGCCACGACGAGGGAGAGGGCGAGCGCGGCGAGGCGCCCGCCCGTGGGCGGGGAGAACGGCATCAGGGTGTCCTCGGGAAGGAAGGCGGAGGGAACGGCCGCCCGGCGGGCGGGGCGGCGAACGGGGCGCGACGCCCCGGAGCGGGGCCGGCCGCGGCGAGCGCGGCGGGTGGGTGCCCGGCGCCGCACGGCCGGCCGGCACGGCGGCGGCCGATGGTGCGGCCGGGCCCTCGGTCCGGGTGGCGATCACCCCCGGAACGGCTCTGACGTGGACGTTAGCCGCCGTTCGCGCGATCCGGATCTTTCCGGGGCCGACCGCCACGGCCTGTTCATCCTGTTCACGTTCCCGCAGCACAAGGGCAACACGCGGCCGCTGAAAGCCCCGCCGCCCCGCCGCGCCGGGGCGGCGGACGGGGGCACACCCCACCGGTGCGCGCCCGTCCCACCCCTCATCCGCGCATGGTCTCCGCCAGCCGCCCGCGCAGCCGGGCGAACTCGGGCGAGGCCCGCAGTGCCGGGACGTCCGTGCCCGGCCCCCGGGGCAGCCCCACCGGCAGCTCCGCCACCACCCGGCCCGGCCCCGCCGCCATGACGAGCACCCGGGAACCCAGCAGGACCGCCTCCTCCGCGGAGTGGGTGACGAACAGCACCGTCGTGCCGAGCCGCCCGGCCAGGGTGCGGACCTCCTCCTGGAGCCGCTCCCGCGTCAGGGCGTCGAGCGCGGCGAACGGCTCGTCCATGAGCAGGAGTTCGGGCTCCGCCGCCAGAGCCCTGGCCAGCGCGACCCGCTGCTGCTGGCCGCCCGACAGCTCCCACGTCCGCCGGCCCGCCGTGCCGGGCAGTCCCACCCGCTCCAGCAACTCGGCGATCCGGCGCGGCCGTTCGCCGCGCGGCACCCCGAACCGGGCCAGCGCGAAGGACAGGTTCCCGCCCACCGTGCGCCAGGGGAACAGCCGGGGCTGCTGGAACACCACCCCGGCCCCCGCGCCCGGCCGGGGCGTCTCGCCCCGGACCCGGGCACGGCCCGAGGCCGGCCGCTCGAAGCCCGCGACCACGCGCAGCAGGCTGGTCTTGCCGCAGCCCGAGGGTCCGACCAGGACGACGAACTCGCCCGCCAGGACGCGCAGGTCCACGCCCTCGAGCGCCGTGACCGGCTGCCGGGCGGACCCGTACCGGACCGAGACGTCCGCCAGGTCGACGACCGCCTCCCGGGCCTGCGGTGCGTCAGTTCGCGGCACGGCCGAGCTCCTCCACCGCGAGCGCCCGGCCGAAGGCGGCCTCGTCCGGCACGGCGTCGACCGCCTTCTGCCCCTTGAGGAACACGGCGGCGTCGTGCAGGTTCGCCGCCAGCCTCCCGGGGGCGCCCGGCGTGCCCAGGTAGTCGGGGCCGGCCTGCTCCTTCGCGCTGAGCAGCACCAGTTCCGACAGCTGCCGCTTCGCCTCCTCCGCCGGAAGGCCGAGCTCGGCCCCGATGGACCTCGCGGCCTCGTCGGGGGCCGTGCGGGCCTGCGCGACGGCCGCGTCCTGGGCCTTGATCCAGGCGGTGACCACCTCCGGGTGCTTGGCGGCGAAGGCGTTCGTGACCACGCCCAGGTCGGCGGTGGGCTTGCCCTGCCCGGCCAGTTCACGGCTCGTGACGAGCACCTTGCCGTCCTTCTTCAGTTCGCTCAGCGTCGGCGTCCACACGTAGGCGGCGTCGATGTCCCCGCGCTTCCACGCGGCGAGCGCGTCCTGCGGCTGGAGGTCGACGGTCTGCACGGCCGAGGGCTCGACACCGGCGGCTGCCAGCGCGGCGAGCAGCGAGTAGTGGGCGGTCGAACCGAACGGGGTGGCCACCTTCCGGCCCGCCAGGTCCTTGACCGAGCCGATCCCGGACCGGGCGACGAGCGCTTCGTTGTCGCCGATCAGGTCGTGGATCCACACCACCTTGTACGGGATGTCCAGCGGAGCGGACAGGCCCTTGGTGACGGGGCTCGACCCGGCCAGGCCCAGGTCGACGGCCCCGGCGATGACGGCCGTGTTGACGTCGCCGCCGGATTCGAACCTCACCCACTTCACGTCCACGTCGGGGAGCGCCTTCTCCAGGAGCCGCTGGTTCTTCACCACCAGGTCGGCGTTGGGTATCGCCTGGTAGGCGATCCGCACGGTGGTCCGCCCGGCCGAGCCGCCGGCCGGACCGCCGCCACCCCCGCAGGCCGTGGCGGTGGCGGTGGTCAGGGCGACGGCCGCGGCGAGCAGGAGGGTGCGGCGGGACGGGCGAGCGGGCATGGAAGGACTCCGGTCTGAGGTCGGACGAGGTGAAGGAGGGAGAGGAGAGGGAGGGGAGGGAGGAGGGGGGCGGGTCAGGTGCGGCCGCGCCACGGCACGCCGACGCGCTCGACGATCCGCAGGAGGGTGTCCAGCACGATCCCGGACAGGCCGACGGCGAGGATGCCCGCGATCACCAGCGCGGTCTGGTTGTAGCGCTGGGCGTCGCGGATCATGCCGCCGATACCGGGCACGCCGTTGACGGTCTCCGCCGCCACGACCGAGGTGTAGGCGACGCCGACGGCGATGCGGATGCCCGTGAGGATCTCGGGCAGGGCCGACGGCAGCCGCACGGACAGCAGCAGCGCCACCGGCCCCGACCCCAGGGCCCGCGCCGCCTCGACGAGTTGGCCGGGGACCGTGCGCACCGCCGCCGCGGTGGCCGCGGCGATCGGCGGCAGGGCCGCGATCACCAGGAGCCAGATCTTCGGCGCCTCGTCGATGCCGAACCAGATGACGAGCAGCGAGAGGTACGCCAGCGGGGGCAGCGTCCGCAGAAAGGTCACCGCCGGTTCCAGGACGACGGCCAGCGGCCGGACCGTACCGATCAGGAGGCCCAGCGGCACGCCGGCCAGCACGGCGTACGCCGAGCCGATGGCGATCCTGCCCAGGCTCACGCCCAGGTGCTCGATCAGCAGGTGGCCGCCGTGGCCCCGCACCCCGTCGTGCACGGTGGAGGCGAGTACGAACTGCCGCCACACCTCGCCGGGCGAGGGGACCAGGACCCGCGGCCACACCCCGGCGGACACCACCGCCTGCCAGGCGGCGAGGAGCACCGCGAGCGCCAGGCTCCGCAGCCCGCCCCGGCGCAGCGCCTCGCGCAGCCGGCGGTGGCGGGGGGACGGGACGGCGGCCGGATCCGGTCCGGGCGCCGGGAGGCGGTCCGGTTCCGCCGCCGTCCGCGTGAGGGCCGTCATACGGCGTCCGCCCCCGTCAGGGCGCGCAGCCGGGGGACGACCTCCTCGCCGACCCGGTACGCCTCCTCCAGGTGCGGGTAGCCGGAGAGGACGAACTCGTCGATGCCCAGGGCGCGGTACTCGGCGAGGCGCGCGGCCACCTCGTCGTGCGAGCCGACCAGGGCGGTCCCGGCGCCCTCGCGGACCAGGCCGATTCCCGCCCACAGGTTCGGTGCGACCGTGAGGCGTGCGGCGTCCGCGAGCCCGCCGTGCAGCGCCGTCATCCGGGCCTGCCCGGTGGAGTCCATCGCGGCGAACCGCTCCTGGCTGGCCCGTACGGCCTCGGGATCGATCCCGGAGAGGATCCGGTCCGCCTCCGCCCAGGCCTCGGTGGAGGTGTCCCGGCTGATGACGTGCAGCCGCAGGCCGAAGCGCAGGGTGCGGCCGGCCGCACCGGCCCGCTCGCGCAGCCGGGCGACGCGCGCGGCGACGGCGGCGGGCGGCTCGCCCCACAGCAGCTGTACGTCTGCCTGCCGTACCGCGACCTCCTCGGCGGCGCGGGACGCCCCGCCGAAGTAGAGGGGCACCGGGTGGCGCAGTTCCGGATCGGCCAGGCGGGCGCCCTCGATCCGCAGGTGGGCGCCGTCGTGATCGGCCGTTCCGCCCTCCAGCAGGGTGCGCAGGACCGTCATCACCTCCTCGGTCCGGGCGTAGCGGGCGTCGTGCTCCAGCCGGTCCCCGTACGCGCGCTGTTCGGCGGGATCGCCGCCGGTCACCACGTTCAGCGCGAGCCGGCCTCCGGCGAACCGGCGGAAGGCGTCCGCCTGTTGGGCGAGCAGGGTGGGGCTGGCGAAACCGGCGCGGAACGCGACGAGGAAGCCGATGCGGGTGGTGTGCTGCGCGAGCGCGGCGGTGAGGATCCAGGGATCCGCGCAGCCGAGTCCCACGGGGGTGAGCAGCGAGTGGAATCCGGCCTGTTCGGCGGCGCGCGCCACCTGTGCCAGATAGGGGATGTCCGCGGGCCGCCGGGTGGCGGCCCGGGTGCGGCCCTGGACGGCGGTGACACCGCCCGGATCGCGGCCGTCCCCGCCGGTGGGCAGGAACCAGTGGAGCAGGAGGGGGTGGTGGGGCATGGGAGGACCTCGTCGACGCGGCGGCATGACACGTGGCGTCGCCATCGCAGGATGCAGGATGGTGACACGTGTACACACGCGGGAGGGAAGCGTTGTGGAACGCGTGGGGAACGGACTGCGGTCCGTGCGCAGTCAGAAGCGGCGGATCAGCGGATCAACAGCCGGGCGCACGGGAGACGGCGGCCCGACACAGCATGGTCGATACACGCAGCAGATCCACGTGACGACGCGATACGAGTACGGGGGCCATGGCCGCATCCTGTCGGCGCGTCCGGCGCCACGCAAGAACCGTCCGAATGCTGGACCTCAACGTTCCGCATCGCGGACGCGCATTGCTCCGCAGGGGAGTTGTTGCCGCAACGTGTCGTGTTCGTGGCAGTCGGGTGAGTTCCCGGGCGCGGGCTCCCTCCGTCCCCGGCAGCCCTGGCAGAGTGCCTCACCTCCGGCCCGTCCCGCCCCCTCGTGGAGGCGGCCGGCCCCCTCCCTCGTCCCTCCCTCCGCAAGGACGCGTTCCGCTATGACCGTTTCCCGCGCAGTGGCGGTCGCCGAGGCGCAGCCGCGCCTCGGCGCGCTGACCGTCGTCGACGTCCGCACCCCCGGCGAGTTCGCGACCGGCCACCTGCCGGGCGCCCTCAACGTGCCCTTCGACCGGCTCGCGCAGAGCGCACCGGAACTGCGGGAGGCCGCCGGGCGGGCGCCCCTCCTCATCGTGTGCGCCTCCGGAGCGCGTGCGGACAAGGCCGTCACGGAGCTGGCCGTCCACGGCATCGCCGCCTCCGGCCTCACCGGCGGCACCCGGGCGTGGGCGGCCGCGGGCCACCCGCTGGAGCGCCCCGCCGGGCCCGCACGGGCCGTCTGGGCGCTGGAGCGGCAGGTCCGCTTCACCGCGGGAGGTCTCGTGCTGACCGGCCTGCTCCTCGGGCTCCTCGTACACCCGGCCCTGCAGCTGCTGTCGGCCGCCGTCGCCGGGGGCCTGGTGTTCTCCGCCGTCACCGACACCTGCGGCATGGCGGTGGTCCTGGGCAGGCTCCCCTTCAACCGCCGCGGCGCGCGGCCCGGCGTGTGAGCGCGGCCGCCCCGGCCGCTCCGACCGGCTACTTTATGAGGGGTCAGGACGGGTCGTACGAAGGGGGTGTCGGGGCTGAAACCCCTCAGCACGGAGGGCGCCGCCCTCACGCACCCCTACGCCGCGTACGCCGCGTACGCGGCCATGCGGTCCGCGTGCCCGGTACAGGCCGTGCCCACCGGGTCCGGCGGCCGCGTCAACTACCTGGTCACCGGCTACGCGGAGGCCCGGGAAGCCCTCGGCGACCCCCGGCTCTCGAAGGACACGGCCGCCTTCTTCGCGGGGAGGGAGTCGGGCCGCCGCCTCCATCCGGCGGTAGCCCACACCATGCTGGCCACCGACCCGCCCCGGCACACCCGGCTGCGGAGGCTGGTGACCAAGGCGTTCACGACCGGAGCCGTCAAGGAGCTGCGCCCCTACATCGCCCGGGTCACCGACGAGCTGCTGGACGGGTGCCCGGCCGGTGAACCGTTCGACTTCGTCGCCCGGCTGGCGGTGCCGCTCCCGGTCATCGTGATCTGCCGGCTGCTCGGAGTGCCACAGGCCGACCGGTCCGACGTCCGGCGCTGGTCCGCGGAGCTGTTCGCGGCCGGCGAGCCCGACGTCATCGACGCGGCCTCGCACGCCATCGCCGGCTACATGACGGACCTCATCGCCGCCAAGCGGCGCGACCCCGGCGACTCGCTCCTGGACCGGCTCATCGCGGCCCGCGACGGAGCGGACCGCCTCGACGAGGAGGAACTGGTCTCCCTGGCCGTGCTGCTGCTCGTGGCCGGCCACGAGACCACCACCAACGCACTCGGCAACGCCCTCCTCGCGCTCCTCCTGCACCCGGCCGTAGGCGAACGCCTCCGGCGGGACCCGGACGGGATCCCCGGCGCGCTCGACGAACTCCTGCGCTTCGACCCGTCCGTGAGCACGGCCACCTTCCGCTTCACCACACGGCCCGTCACCCTCGGCGGCACCGACATTCCCGCCGGCGCGCCCGTCCTGGTGTCGCTGGGGGCCGCCAACCGCGACCCGGCCCGCTTCCCGGCTCCGGACCACCTCGACCCGGACCGCGACGCCGCCGCCCATCTCGCGTTCGGCCACGGCATCCACCGCTGCCTCGGCGCCCCCCTGGCCAAGGCCGAACTGGAGACCGTCCTGCGCGCGGTGCTGACCCGCTTCCCGGCCCTCCGCCTGGCCGTACCGCCCGAGCGGCTGGAGTGGCGGCGCACCCGCCTCGTCCGGGGCCTGGCCGCGCTCCCCGTCACGCCCTAGGCCCACCCGCCTAGGCCCACCCGCCCCGACCGGGCCGCACCGAAAACCCGTGGCGGGCCCGCCACCCGTATGCGAACGTGCCGGGGAAAGCCCAGTGCCCGCAGCCGTCAAGGAGCCGACCGATGCGCCGACCGTACATGTCCCCCGTGAAAGGAACGATCATCCACCTGAAGGACATGACGCTCTGTGCAACCCACGCCACGCACGCTGAACCTGGGCATCCTCGCCCACGTCGACGCCGGTAAGACCAGCCTGACCGAACGGCTGCTGTACGCGGCCGGGGTCATCGGCGAGATCGGCAGCGTCGACGCCGGCAACACCCGGGCGGACAGCCTGGAACTCGAACGCCGCCGCGGCATCACCATCAAGTCGGCCGTGGTCAACTTCCCGCTCGGCGAAGGGGATTCGGCGGTCTCCGTCAACCTGATCGACACCCCGGGCCACCCCGATTTCATCGCCGAGGTGGAACGCGTCCTCGGCGTCCTGGACGGCGCCGTGCTGGTCGTCTCCGCCGTCGAGGGCGTACAGCCGCAGACCCGCGTCCTGATGCGCACGCTGCGGAGGCTCTCGATCCCCACCCTGCTGTTCGTCAACAAGGCGGACCGGGCCGGCGCCGACGTCGCCCGCGTCCTGCGGGAGATCGAGCACCGGCTCGCCGTGCCCGTCATCCCCATGGGACGGGTCACCGCCGGCCTCGGCACGAAGCAGGCACGGATCGCCGTGTCCGCCGGAGACGACACCACGTTCGCCGGGCGCCTCCTCGACGTGCTCACCGCCCACGACGACGACCTGCTCGGCGCGTACGTGCGCGACGAGACCTCCATCCCGTACGCGCGGCTGCGGGCCGCCCTCGCGGTGCAGACCCGCTGCGGGCGGGTGTACCCGGTGTACACCGGGTCGGCGATCACCGGCGCCGGCATCGAGGGCCTCGTCGAGGGCATCCGGGAACTCCTGCCCGCCGACCGGGGCGATGCCCGCGCACCGCTCTCCGGAAGGGTGTTCAAGGTGGAGCGGGCGGAGGGCGGCGAGCGGATCGCCTACGTCCGGCTGTTCAGCGGCGAACTCCGGTCCCGCGCACACGTTCCCGTCTCGGGCACCCCGTACAAGGTCACCGGCCTGGCCGTCTTCGACCGGGGCGCGGCGGTGCGCCGTGCGGTGGCGCGGGCCGGGCAGATCGCCGTCCTGCGCGGCCTGCCCACGGTCCGGATCGGGGACGCCGTGGGCCGCGAACCCGACGGCCGGCCGTACGGCCGCGTCTTCGCCGCGCCCTCCCTGGAGAGCGTCGTGACGCCGGCCGGCCCGGACGGCGCCGGAGCCCTGCACACGGCCCTCGCCCAGCTCGCCGAGCAGGACCCGCTGATCGGCCTGCGCCAGGACCCCGACGGCGGGGCGCCGTCGGTCTCCCTCTACGGGGAGGTCCAGAAGGAGGTCCTCGCGGCCACCCTCGCCGAGGAGTACGGGATCGCGGTCACCTTCCGCGAGACGACTCCGATCTGCGTGGAGCGCGTCACGGGGACGGGAGAGGCGTACGAGATCCTCGACCACGACGGGAACCCGTTCCTGGCGACGGTCGGGCTGCGCGTGGAGCCGGCGCCGGCCGGCAGCGGCGTCCTCTTCCGCCGGGAGGTCGAGCTCGGCTCGCTCCCGCTGGGCTACATGCGGGCCGTCGAGGAGACCGTGCACGCCACTCTGCGGCAGGGGCTGTCCGGCTGGCGGGTGCCCGACTGCGCGGTGACCATGACCCACTCGGGCTTCTGCAGCATCCGCAGCACGGCCGGCGCCTTCCGGGCCCTGACCCCGCTCGTCCTGATGTCCGCGCTGCGCCGGGCCGGGACGGCGGTGCACGAACCGGTGCACCGGTTCCGCCTGGAGTTCGAGCAGGACGCGTACCCGGCGGTCGCGCTCGCCCTGGCCCGCCACGGGGCGCTGCCGGGCACCCCGATGACACGGGGCGACTCCTGCGTGGTCGAGGGCCACCTGCCGGCGGACCGCGTCCACGGCCTGGAACGGGAGCTGCCCGAGCTCACCGGCGGGACGGGCGTCCTGGAGACGGAGTTCGACCACCACCGCCCGGCCGGCACCCCACGCGTCCGGGAGCGGACGGACCACAATCCGCTGCACCGAGAGGAATACCTCCTGCACGCGCACCGGCGGGTGTGAGCGCAGGGGTCCCGCTGCGCGCACAGGGGCACCGGGCCACCGGGCCGGCGGGATTCACGGCCCGGTGCCCTCGGTCCACCAGACGCCCAGTCGCTGGCGCGTCACGACCCAGCCCCGCGCTTCACGGCGGAACTCCCAGTCGTAGGGTCCGCCCATGGCGTGGGGGGAGGCGGGGGCGCCGGGTGCGGGATCGGTGACGAACCACATGTAACCGATGCCGGTGGCCCGGTCGCCGTCGACCTCGAAATGCGTGTTGAGGATGTGGTGCTGCATCGTCGGATACCCTGCCTCGGCCCGCTCCACCTTCTCCCTGATCGCCTCACGTCCGCTGATCCTGCCCCAGGGGCCGAACTCCAGGACCGCGTCGTGTGCCCAGCAGCCGGACCAGGTCTGCCAGTCCTTGTGGTCCAGGGCCCGCCACCCGCGCATCAGGAGGGCGCGCAACGCCTCCTTGTCCTCGAGCGCGCGCAGCCGGCGCAGAAGGCCGTCGGCGGGGGTGTCGGTAGTCGTCTTCATTCGGTTGCCTTTCGCGCGGGGCGGGCGTAGCCGGACCGGGAGTTCGGTCCGGCCCGCGGCAACGAGTCTGGGCGGAGCAGGCGCCCCCTGCCAGGACGGCTGCCGCCCGGGTGTACGACACCCAGGCGGCAGCCGTCGTCACCTCTGGAAGATCGGGCCGGGGCGGGCGTCGCCGGACCGGCTCTCACCGCCGTGGACCGTCCCTCCGCCGGAGGCGCCGGTGACGTCCGTGGGGGCGGTGTCGGCGGCGTGATCGCCGCCGATCCCACCTTGGAATATGCCGTCCCCGGGGAAGTGGCCGCTTCCGCCCGCGCCGCCGGTGGGCGGCTGCGCGTCACCACCCGTGGGGGCCTGTCCGACGCCACCGCCGGGAGGCGTGGTGTCACCGCCGGTGGCGGCGTCGTGGTTGATCCGGCTCAGGTTGCCGAACTTGCGGAGGACGTCGAGGAACGGGTTGTCGCCGTCGCCGTCCGTGGTCACGCGGGTCACGGTCCGGGCCGGCGCGGCGTGCGCGGCGGACGCGGTGAGGGCGAGACCGCCCGTGGCGATGGTGGTGGCGATCAGGAACGGGGCGAGGCGGCGGGTCGTGATCGACATGGCGCAGGACTCCTTGCGGGGCGGGTGGCCGGTGTCTCCATTGGGCCCCGGGGCACGATGTCCGGTCACGGCCCGGAAACCCGTGGCTTGACAGCCCCGCACCACCCCCTCGCGGGATGTGCCTACGCCTCCTCGGCGACGGTGTCACCGGAGGGCGCGGCCGCCCTTCGCCTGCGGTACACCACCACGCCGCACACGGCGAGCAGGAGCAGGGCCACGGCGGACACCCCGAGGGCCGTCTGCTCGGCGAAGAGCCGGCCCAGCACCTTGAGCACACCCAGCCCCGCGGTCGCGTAGATCAGCGCCCAGGCGGCCCCGCCCAGGAAGAGGGCGGGGAGGTAGCGCGGCAGCGGCATCCGCATGCTGCCCGCGAGGAAGTTGGCGGCGGTCTGGAAGCCGACGGTCAGGAACGAGACGGCCACCACCGGCGAGCCCCACCGCTGGATCGCCCGTTCGGCGCGCCGGAACTTCGACGAGGAGATCCGTTCGGCGAACCTGCTGCGACGGGCCCCGGCCGCGGCGAGCCAGCCGACGGCGAAGGTCCCTCCGGCACGGAGCAGGACGATCACGTACAGGGTTCCGGCCGTGATCGCGACCTTATCCACGGCGACGCCCCGAACCGAGCCCCGGTCCGGAACCGGGGAGCTCCGTCACTCGTACGGGTAGCCCCGCCACGGCGGGCGCACGACGCACACCAGCCCGGTCACCGTCTCTCACCTGCACCCTGCCCCTGTCCGTTCCGTTCCATGGGTCGCCACCTGCGGCACCGGACCCCGAACCTACAGGGCCCCACGGCAAGCAAGGTAAGCCTAACCGAACGCGCAGGTGGGGGTACAGGGTGCGGGGGAGCGGAAGCGGCGGCCGTCGTGTCAGGCCGTGTCTGCGGGGCGGCGGCGGATCCGGTCACTAGCCTGATGCCATGACTCCCGCGTCCCACCCCGCCCCGGACCGGTACACCGTCGTCCTCCGCCCCGGCCCGCCCGGTGTCCGGGACGCCAAGGGCCACGACGCGGTCCTGCGCACCGCCCGGGTCGTGGCGACCGGAGCCACCGGCGTCTCCGGCTACCCCTGCTACGAGGGGGAGGGGCTCCGGGCCGAGATCGACCCCGAGAGCCGGGCCGTCGAGGCGGTGACCGTCGACGGTGAGGAGCTCCCGTACGGCTGGATCGCCCAGCTGGCCGACGACGCCCCCGGCCGCCCGGGGACCTGAGCGACGCACGGACCCGAGCCGCGCGCCGTCCGGCTCGCGCCCTATGCCGGCGGGGCCGCGGGGCCGAGGAGGGCCCGGGCGATGGCCGTCTGCTCGGGCTGGAGCGTGGTGGCGCCGTCCTCGATGTCCCAGAGGCAGTTCTGCAGGACCCGGCCGAGCGTCCATCCGGCGGCCCGCTCCCGGTCCAGGCCCACGACGTCGGTCATGAGGTCGAAGCGGTGGCGGACGGCCCGGGGGACGTCTCCGGTGGCGAGGACGTCGTCCCACCGGTTGCGCAGCGCGGGCAGCAGCTCGAAGCCCGGATCGCCGGCGAGGGGCTTGGGGTCGATCGCGAGCCACGCGGAGCGTTCCGACGCCGGTGAGGACGGAAGCGGGGCGAGGACGTTGTCGTAGTGCAGGTCCCAGTGCAGGAGCCGGTCGCCGGGCTCGTCGACGACCTCCCTCATGGCGGCCGCGCACGAGGCCAGCAGCCGCCGCTCGGACGGATCCGGCAGCGAACGGGCGGATGCGGGGACCAGGTCGAGCATCGCGCGGGCGATGTCGGCCAGCCGGCGCAGCCCGGCGGGGGCCGCGGTGGCGGACAGGTGCGCCAGCAGCTCGGAGAGACGGGTGAGGGCCGTCGTGGCGTCGGGCACCGCCGAGAGCGGCCGGGCGGCGTCAAGACGCTCCAGCAGCAGGGCGCCGCACTCCGGATCGGTGTCCAGCAGTCCGACCGCATGGCGCGCGCCCCAGACGCGCAGGGCGAGCGGCTCGTCCCGGGTCTCCTCGTCGACGGGCTGGAGCTTGAGCACGGCGGACGAGCCGTCCGCCCGGAGCACCGGCAGCACGAGGGCCACGACCCCGTGGGCCGCCGGCCCGTCCGGGCGCAGGCTCCAGCGGCCGGCCAGCTCCTCGGCCAGGGCGGGCAGGCCGGCGGCCCACGCCCGTCGGCCCTGCTCGCCGAGCGATTCGGCGAGGGCCGCCGGCACCTCGACCGGGAACCGAGACCGGTCACTTCCCACGATGCCCTCCCGGACGACTGGGTTCAGGTCAGCGGACGACGTCGAAGACCTGCTTCTGCAGCCCGTTGGCGTAGGCCTCGTGCTCGACGAGCTTGAGCTTCTGGGCGTCCTTGTCGGTGGTGCTGAAGAGCCGCTTGCCCGCGCCGAGGAGGAGGGGGAAGACGAGGAGGTGGTAGCGGTCGATCAGGCCGGCGTCCGAGAGGGCCCGGTTCAGGGTGGCGCTGCCGTGGACGATGATGGGGCCGCCCTCGGTCTCCTTCAGCGCGGCGACCGCGTCGAGCGAGCGCAGGATCGTCGTCTCGCCCCAGTTCGTCACGAGGTCCTCCTCGGCGAGGGTGGTGGAGACGACGTACTTCGGCATCACCTTGTAGTCGGCGAACTCGGCCATGCCGGGCCACACGGGGCTGAACGCCTCGTAGCTGGTCCGGCCCAGCAGCATCGCCGCGGCCTCCTTCTGCTCCGCGCCCTTGATGGCGAAGGCCTCGGGGAGGAACTCGACGTCCTTGAAGGTCCAGCCGGCGTTGCGGTAGCCGGGCTCGCCGCCCGGGGCCTCGACGACGCCGTCGAGCGAGATGAAAGCGGTGCTGATCAGGGTTCGCATCTGGGGTCCTCGGTGTCTGGGGTGGCGATGGTCGACATGATCTCTGACTGCCGGTGGCGCGGAAACTCATCGGTCTTCGATCGCGTGACATGAGACACAGTGCGCGCGGCGGCCCGGCGGGCCTCGGGGAGGGGGTTCAGGCGGCTTCATTTCGCTCTTTGTCCGTGTTTGCCACGGACATATCGCACTCCACCGGAAACGGAATTGTCGACTTTCAGTTGTCTGTGTCCAACGCGGCTGATGGGAGGTGGTTCCGGCGGTGTGTCAGGTCGGTCCCGACGTGGCCCGCGCGGGGCGATGCACGATCGCGCGGCCCTTTCAAGCCGGGGCACGGAGCCCGCGCGGCGCGCACGCGGTCCGGCTTGCCATCCCGTCGCGGGGCTTCTCAGAATGACGGCTCCTCCGGCGCCCCGCGGTCCGGCGCCGGAAGCTTCGCGATCACCGAGTGAGGTCACGCATGAGGAAGCACCGTAAGAAGACGCACTACAGGAAAATAGCCGTCGCCGTCGGAGCGCTGACCATCGTCGGCGTTCCCACGGCCGCCATGGCCTGCCTGGACCCCCGGGACGGCGGTCCCGCGCACACGGCCGCCGCGGCGCCCCGGCAGGACCCCTCCCTCCTCGGCACGCAGGCGCCGCCGCGGGTGGAGCCCCCGGTCGAAGCACCGGTCGAGGCACCCGCAGCCGTGCCGCCGGCCCCCGCGCAGCCCGTCGCCGAGCAGCCGGCCGAGCCCGCCGCCGACCCCGCGCCGCCCGTGCCGGCCGCGGCGCCCCCGGCCGCGCCGGTGGCCGCGCCCGCGCCCCCGGCCCCGCAGGCCTCCGGCGCCCCGGCTGACGCCCAGGCCCGGGTCCTCGCGCTGGTCAACCAGGAGCGGGCCGCCGCCGGCTGCCCGGCCGTCACCGTGAACGCGAAGCTCACGAAGGCGGCCCAGGACCACAGTGCGGACATGGCCGCCCACGCCGACATGTCCCACACCGGCTCCGACGGCTCCGACCCGGGTCAGCGCATCACCCGGGCCGGATACCAGTGGCAGACGTACGGCGAGAACGTCGCCTACGGCTACAGCACCCCCGAACAGGTCATGGAGGGCTGGATGAACAGCCCCGGCCACCGGCGGAACATCCTCGACTGCTCCTACCGGGAGATCGGCATCGGCCTGGCCCAGCCGGGTCAGTACTGGACGCAGGACTTCGGCGCGGCGCGCTGATCCGCCCGAGGCGTCCTACGCCCCCGAGTACTTCCTGATCAGCTCGTACGAGCGGACGCGCTCGCGCAGGCCGTAGACGGGCGTGGTGAGCATCAGCTCGTCCGCCCCGGTCTCCTCCGCCAGCTCCCCGAGCCGGCGGAGGACGGCCTCGGGCGTGCCGACCGCCTGCTGTGCCCGGAAGGCCGCCAGGGCCGCCCGCTCCGGCTCCGTGAACGGGTGCGCGGCCGCCTCCTCGGGCGTCGGGAAGGGAATGTCGCTGATGCCCTTCAGGAGCCCGGCCTTGACGACGTCCATCGGCCCGACGAGCCACCGGGCCTCCTCCTCCGTCTCCGCGCACACCGTCTCCACGCAGAGCAGCACCCGCGGCCGCTCGCACCAGCGCGACGGGGTGAACGCCGCCCGGTAGTGCTCCAGGACCGCCCGGGTGTTCTCGGGCCGGATGTGGTGCGCGACGGCGACCGGCAGGCCGAGTTCGGCGGCGAGGCCCGCCCCGGCGGTGCTGGAGGCCAGCAGCCAGGGCTCCGGGAGCGGCCCGAGCGCCACCTCGTCGACCAGGAAGGCCAGGGTCGCGGCCACGTCGTCGCGGTACTCCGCGTCCGTCGTCGGCCCGGCCCCGCGGCGCAGCGCCCGCGCGATGGTCTCGTCGAAGGTCCCGGGGCCGCGGCCGATGCCCAGGTCGATGCGGTCCGGGTGCAGGGCCGCCAGCGTTCCGAACTGCTCGGCCAGCGTGAGGGGCGCGTGGTTGGGCGCCAGGACCCCGCCGGATCCGATGCGGATCGCCGAGGTGGAGGCCGCGGCGTGCGCGGTGAGCACGACCGGCGGGAAGGCGCCGATCGCGGGGGAGTGGTGGTGCTCGGCGTACCAGATCCGGTGGTAACCCAGCCGCTCCAGCTCCTGGGCGAAGGCCGCGGTGTCCCGCAGGGTGTCCAGGGCGCGGGCGCCCGTCTGGACCATCGCGACTTCGAGTGCGGAAAGAGGTATCTCGACCATCCCGCCAGCATAGGGATCACGCGTCCGGCGAAGACGACGATGATCCTTTTCACGCCACGCGGCGAGCCGGGCGGCCCGCGCGCGGAGCCGACCGCCGTAAGCGGCGGCGCCGCGCGGGCCCGGGCACATTGACGCGATCGCGACGGGCACACCGGCCGCGGCCGGTGTGCCGCCGGCCCTTCCGGGGCCGAGCCCGCCGCCTCGGCCCCC
>NZ_JBFBGN010000130.1:0-18321 GCF_040684675.1 Streptomyces sp. NPDC089915
CCCCGTGCTCCTGGAGCAGGGCGGCCAGCCGGACCGTCTCGTCGGCGGTCCAGCCGTCCCGCTCCAGCCAGTCCGTGGCGGAGATCCGGAAGAACAGCGGGAGCTCCTCGGGCCACACGGCCCGGACGGCGTCCACGACCTCGACGGCGAAGCGGACGCGGTTCTCGAAGGAGCCGCCGTAGGAGTCGGTGCGCCGGTTGCTGTGCGGGGAGAGGAACTCGCCGATGAGGTAGCCGTGGGCGCCGTGGATCTCGACGACCTCGTAGCCCGCGGCGAGGGCCCGCCGGGCGGCGGCCTCGAACTGGCCCGTGATCTCGTGGATCTCCTCGACGGTGAGCTCGTGCGGCACCGGGTGCCCCTCGTCGAACGCCACCGCGCTGGGGGCGCTGGGCACCCAGCCGTGCGCCTCCTCGCCGACCGGGCCGCCGCCGTTCCAGGGCTGGTCGGTGGAGGCCTTGCGGCCGGCGTGGCCGATCTGGATGCCGGGCACGGCGCCCCGGGACTTGACGTAGGCGGTGATCCGGCGCAGGGCCTCGACCTGGGTGTCGTTCCAGATCCCGAGGTCGTACGGGCTGATCCGGCCCTCCGGGGAGACGGCGGTGGCCTCCTGGATGATCAGGCCGGTGCCGCCCACGGCGCGGGCCGCGTAGTGCGCGAAGTGCCACTCCCCCGCCACGCCCGCGTTCGGGCCGAAGGCCTCGGCGCTGTACTGGCACATCGGCGCCATCCAGATCCGGTTCGGGACGGTCACCGACCGGAGGGTGTAGGGCTGGAAAAGGGCGGCGAAGGCGGCGGGTGCGGCACTCATGGGGTTCTCCAGACGTCACCGGACGCGCACCGGGGGTCGGCGCGGCGCTAAGTACGAGAGATACCGTACTACGAATTCCCTCGTAGTACGAGAGTTCACGTACAAGCACTCCCGGGGTGCCCCGCGACGGCCTCCGGCCCCGCCTCGGCGGGCGCTGTCAGTGGGTAGGTGCAGACTGGCGGGAAACCTGCCGTATCGGGACAAGGACGTCCGGAGGTGTCGGCCATGACCGACGCGCTACTGCTCGCGGGGACCCGCAAGGGGCTGTTCATCGGCCGCCGCCGGGACTCCGGCCCGTGGGAGTTCGACGGGCCGCACTTCAACGCCCAGGCCGTCTCCGCCGTCGCCATCGACGCGCGGGGCCCGGTCCCCCGGCTGCTGGTCGGCGGCGACAGCTCCCACTGGGGCCCGTCCGTCTTCAGCTCCGACGACCTGGGCGCGAGCTGGCAGGAGCCCGCCGCACCCGCCGTGAAGTTCCCCAAGGACACCGGCGCCTCCCTGGAGCGGGTCTGGCAGCTGCACCCGGCCGGCCCCGAGGCCCCCGACGTCGTCTACGCGGGGACGGAGCCGGCCGCGCTGTTCCGCTCGGCCGACCGGGGCGAGTCCTTCGAGCTGGTCCGGCCGCTGTGGGAACACCCCACCCGCTCCGCGTGGGTGCCGGGAGGCGGCGGCGAGGGGCTGCACACGGTGATCACCGACCCCGCCGACCCGGCCGCGGTGACGGTCGCGGTCTCCACGGCCGGGGTGTTCCGCACCCGGGACGGCGGCGCGAGCTGGAGCCCGTCCAACCACGGGGTCTCGGCCGTCTTCCTGCCCGATCCGGACCCCGAGTTCGGCCAGTGCGTCCACAAGATCGCCCAGGACGCCGGGGACCCGGACCGGCTCTACCTCCAGAACCACTGGGGGGTCTACCGCAGCGACGACGCGGGCGCCGAGTGGACCGACATCGGCTCCGGCCTGCCCTCCGACTTCGGCTTCGCCGTCGCCGCCCACCCGCACCGCCCGGACACCGCCTACGTCTTCCCGCTCAACGCCGACTCCGACCGGGTCCCCGCCGGACACCGCTGCCGCGTCTTCCGCACCCGCGACGCCGGCGCCACCTGGGAACCCCTGGCGAAGGGGCTGCCCGGCGGGGACCACTACGGCACGGTGCTGCGGGACGCGCTGTGCACGGACGACGCCGACCCGGCGGGCGTCTACTTCGGCAACCGCAACGGCGAGCTGTACGCCAGCCACGACGACGGCGACAGCTGGCGGCTGCTGGCCGAGCACCTCCCGGACGTGCTCTGCGTACGCGCCGCCGTACTGCCCTGACCTGACGCCCGGGAGGCCGCGCGTCTGGGAGGCTGGCCGGCATGAACGCCTACCCGCCGCCGGAACTGCGGCAGTTGACCCGTCCGGAAGAGGTCACCCCCCGGCTCCGGGAGGAGCTGACCGACTGCTGGGAGACGGTGGTCAACTCCGGCGGCGCGGTCATCGCCGCCGAGTTCCCGCTGCCTCCCGTGCCCCGGACCGACGTCGCCCCCGTGGTCGACGGGCTGGTCCGCGGCCTCGATCCGGACCTCGGCCGGATGATCGTCGCCACCGTCGGCGGCGCGCTCGCCGGCTGGCTGGTCGTCCGCCGCGACCGCCACCCGCTCGTGGCGCACCGGGGCGCCGTCAACCACGTCCAGACCCTGCCCCGGCTGCGCGGCCGCGGAATCGCCACCGCCCTGATGGGACGGGCCACGGCCGTCGCCCGCGAGGAGATGGGCCTGGAGCGCCTCGCCATCGCCGTCCGGGGCGGCCTGGGCCTGGAGGAGTTCTACGGGAGGCTGGGCTGGACGGAGGTCGGCCGCTGGCCGGGCGCCCTGCGGGTCGCGCCCGGCGACGACCGGGACGAGATCCTGATGAGCCTCGTCCTCTGACAAAAATGCCCCGCGGGGGTTACGGTCTTATGACCGTTTGCCTACACCGGTACGCATTCCTCGGCGGAGAGGAACAGCTGGGATGAGCAACGACCCCTCGCAGGGCGGCACTTCGCACGGCGGCACTTCGTCCCCTCCCTTGTACCTGGAGCCGAGACTCGCACCGCGCACGGCGGCCCTCCTGGAGTCGCCGGCGTTCCTGCACACCCTCGTCGACGCCCTCGGCTCCCCGCTCAACGTGATCCTGCCCGACCAGATCGCCGACAACGTCCGCGGCTTCCAACACGTGTTCGCCCGCCACCGGCTCGCCGGACGGATCTTCTTCGCGCACAAGGCGAACCGCTCCAGCGCCCTGGTCCGCCGGCTGACCACCACCGGCGCGGCCCTCGACGCCGCCTCGCTCACGGAGTTGCAGCACGCCCTCGGTTCCGGGTTCGCCGGGGCCGACCTCATGGCGACCGGCCCCAAGGACCCCGAGTTCCTCTGGCTCGCCGCGCGCGCCGGGGCGCTGGTCAACGCCGACGGCCCCGGCGAGCTGGAGCGGGCGGCCGCCCTCGTGCGGGGCCGCGGACTGCCGCGCCTGCGCGTCCTGTTGCGGCTCTCCGGCTTCGAGGCGCCCGGGGCCCGGAGGCTCTCGCGCCGCAGCCGCTTCGGCACCTCGGTGAAGTCCCTGCACCACCTGCTCGACGTCCTCGACCGGCACCGCGCCGAGCTGGACCCCGTCGGCGTCGGCTACCACCTGGACACCACGAGCGTGGAGGAGAAGGCGACGGCCCTGGAGGGCTGCCTGCACGCGATGGAGGAGTTACGGGTCCGGGGCTTCACCCCCGGGGCCGTGGACGTGGGCGGCGGCTTCGGCGTCGGATACCTGGCCCACGCCGCCCAGTGGGAGCGCTACACCACGGAACTGACCCGCGCCGTCATGGGCGCCCGCCCGCCCCTCACCTGGGGCGGCCACGGCTACGGCCTGCGCGCGGAGAACGGCACCCTGCGCGGCGCGCTCGGCCTCTACCCGGCCCACCGGCCCACCGCCGGCCCCGGCTACCTCGACGAACTCCTCTCGCATCCGGCACCGGGACTGGGCCGCCCGCTCGGCACCCTGCTCCTGGAGGGGCTCTACGAGCTCTACGCCGAACCCGGCCGCGCCCTGGCCGACCAGTGCGGGCTCACCCTGGGCAGGGTGCTGGAGGTCCGCCCGTCCGACACCGGGGAGCCGCTGGTGCGCCTCGCGCTCAACGCCGGGGACGTCAGCCTGGAGGACCACGGCGTGCTCGTGGACCCGGTGCTCCTCCCCCGCGACCCGGCGCCGGCGGCGGCCCCGGTGGCGGTGCACCTGATGGGCAACCTCTGCCTGGAATCGGACCTGATCACCCGCCGGACGGTGTTCCTGCCCCGGCCGCCGCGCCCCGGCGACCTGCTCGCCTTCGCCAACACCGCCGGGTACTGCATGGACTTCGGCGCGACGCGCGCGCAGGGACAGGCGATCGCCCGGAAGGTCGCCGTCCACCGGGAGGGGGAAGGCGCCTGGCAGTGGTGCCTGGACGAGCAGTACTGGCCGCTCACACGTACGGGGGAAGCTCAGGGATGAGGTACGACAGCATCACCGAGGCCATCGGCGGGACACCGCTGGTCCGCATCGACCCGGCCGTCCACGGCCTGCGCCACATCGACCTCTACGCCAAGCTGGAGATGCTCAACCCCTTCGGCTCGCTCAAGGACCGGGCCGCCTGGAACATGACCCGCGGCCGGCTGGCAGGTGCCGCGGAGCGGGGCGAGACGGTCGTGGAGCTGTCCAGCGGGAACACCGCCAAGGCCCTGGCCCTGATCGCGGGCATGCACGGGCTGCCGTTCAAGAGCGTCACCAACCGGATGCGGATACCCGAGGTCAAGGAGCTGCTCCTGCTGCTCGGCGCCGAGATCGAGGAACTCCCCGGCCGCAGCGAGTGCCTCGACCCGACCGACGAGGACGATCCGCTGACCCTCTTCCACCGGCAGCTGAACCTGCCCGGCAGTGCCCACCTGCACACCGACCAGTACTTCAACCCCCTCAACACCGAGGCGCACGCGGCCGGGACCGGCCCGGAGATCATCGCGGACCTGGACGGCCGGGCCCCCGACTGGTTCGTCGCCTGCGTGGGCACGGCCGGCTCCTCGACGGGGGTGGCGCGGGCGCTGCGCGCCCACGACCCGGCGGTGCGCGTCGTCGGCCTGGTCGGGGAGAAGTCGGACTTCATCCCGGGCATCCGCACCATCGACGAGGTGCAGGAGGTCGGGATCTTCGACCCGGCCACGTACGACACCCTGGAGCCGGTGACCTCCGACGAGGCCGTCGAGGGGATGCTGACGCTGCTGCGCCGCTGCGGGCTGCTGGCCGGCCCGACCGGCGGGGCCGCCTACTTCGGCGCGGTCCGCCACCTGCGCGGGCTCGACGCCGGGCTGACGGAGCGCAGGACGGCCGTGTTCATCGTCTGCGACCGGGTGGAGAGCTACGTCGGCTACATCCGCCGGCGCCGTCCGGACCTGCTGGGGCTGGCGCCCGTGCGGAACTCGGTCGCCACCCTGACCGAGGCCGAGCTGGCCGCGGCCGCCGTCATCGGCGTCGACGAGGCCCGGGCGTGGATCGGGGAGCGGCAGCCGCTGGTCGTGGACCTGCGCGGCCCGTTCGCGTACGCCGCGCTGCACATCGAGGGGTCGGTGAACATCGTGGACGAGCTATTCGACGAGCTGGTGCGGGGCGGGCTGCCGTTCGGCCGGAGCCGGCCGGTCCTGCTGGCCTGCCCGGTCGGCGAGAAGTCGGCCCGGTACGCGGCCCTGCTGACCCGCATGGGCCACCCCGACGTGCGCAGCCTGGCCGGCGGGATCATCGCCTGGCGGGACGCCGGCGCTCCCCTGGTGCGTGACTGACGTGGCCGCTCCCGACGCCGAGCTGGCGGCGCTCGCCGACTGGCAGCGTCCGCTGCGCGCCCAGTTCCCGATCGTCGAGGGCCACCCGGGCCTCACCTATCTGGACAGCGCCGCGACCTCCCAGAAACCGCAGCCGGTCCTGGACGCCGTGCAGACGTACCTGACCACCTCCAACGCCAACGCGGCCCGCGGCTCCTACCCCTGGGCCAACACCACGACGGCGCTGGTGGAGGACGCCCGGGATCGGGTGAAGCGGTTCCTGGGCGATCCGGATCCGGAGCGGTCCTCGGTCCACTTCACCAGCGGGACCACGGAGGGGCTGCGGACCGTCGCGCGGGACTGGCTGCCGGCCCTGCTGGTCGACGGGGACGAGATCGTCGTCCCGTTCGCCGACCACCAGGCGAACCTGTCCCCGTGGCTGGAGGCCAGGGACCTGCTGGCCCGCCGGGGGGTGCGGGTGCGGGTCCGGGAGCTGCCGTACCAGGCGGCCTCCGGGGACTACGATCCGCGGGCGCTGGCGGCGGTCACGGGGCCGCGGACCCGTTTCGTGGCCGCCACGCACGTCCACCACGTGTACGGGGTCGACATGAACGTGCACCGGATCCGGCAGGTGGTCGGCCCGCAGGTGCCGATCTGCCTGGACGCGGCGCAGAGCGTCGGCCACCTGCCGGTCTCGGTGGCCGGCCTCGACGTGGACTTCGTGGTGTTCTCGGGGCACAAGACGCTGGCCCTGCCCGGGACCGGCGCGGTCTGGGCCCGCGGGGTGCGGGGGCCGCGGCTGCGGCCCGGCGGCTGGAGCGGCACCCCCAACACGGCCGGGATCGCGAGCCTGACGGCGGCCCTGGACTGGCTGGACGCGGCCGGGACCGGCCGGATCGAGCGCTGGACGGTGGCGCTGACGGCGCTGCTGACCGACGGGCTGGACCGGATGGACGCCTACGAGGTGCTGGGCTGCCGGACCAGCCTGGCGGCGGGGTCCCGGGTCCAGCGGCGCCGCAGCCTGGTCACCTTCCGGCACCGTGACATCGACTCCCGGGACCTCGGGTTCATCCTCTTCAGCCACGGGTTCATGGTGCGGACGGACGGGCACTGCCAGGCCGGACAGGACGGCCGGGAGGGTTCGGTGCGCGTCAGCCTGCACGTCCACAACACCCCGGAGGAGGTACGGGAACTCCTCGCGGCCCTCGCCAGTCTGCAATGATTTCCATGAGCGGGACGTGGCTTCGGTGGCGGAGGCAGTGCGAGCGGCATGGGCGCGGGCATGGGCGTGGGTGCGGACGTGAACGGTGTGAGTACGGGGACGGCTGCGCGCTGGGTGGAGCGCTGGGAGCGCCAGCAGCGGCTGTACGCGGTGGACCGGGAGGAGCGGTTCACGGTCATCGCCGACCTGGTCGAGCAGGTGGCGGGCGGGCTACCCGCCCCGCTGGTGCTCGACCTGGGCAGCGGACCCGGATGCCTGGCGGCCCGGCTCGCCGCCCGGCTGCCGGGCGCCGAGGTGGTCGCGGTCGACTCGGACCCGCTGCTGCTGGAGCTCGGCAGCGCGCACTACGGCCGGGCGCTGCGCTACGTCAACGCGCTGATCGGCGAGCCGGGCTGGCTCGACCGGCTGGGGCTGGACCGGCCGGCGGACGCCGTGGTGTCGGCGACCGCGCTGCACTACCTCGGCGAGCCGACGCTGCGGCAGGTGTACGGGGAGCTGGCCGGGCTGCTGCGGCCGGGCGGGATCCTGGTCAACGGGGACCACATCAGCCCGGACTCGGCGCGGGTGTCCGAGCTCGCGCGGGACGTCGGGCGCCGCCACGCCGAGCGCCACGCGGTGTGCGGGCACGAGGAGGACTGGGAGTCCTGGTGGTCGGGCGCGGCGGGTGATCCGGAGCTGGCCCCCCTGCTCTCGCGCGACGGCGAGGGCGGGCGGGCCCCCTGCGAGGGCAACGACCTCACCGTGTCCGGCCACGTCGCGCTGCTGCGCGGGGCGGGGTTCGCGGACGTGGGTGTTGACCCAGTCGACGATCTCCGTCGTCGTCGCGCCCGGGGTGAAGAGCTCGGCCACGCCCTTCTCCTTCAGGGGGGCGATGTCGTCCTCCGGGATGATGCCGCCGCCGAAGACCTTGATGTCCTCCGCGTCCCGCTCCTTCAGGAGCTCCAGCACCCGGACGAACAGGGTGTTGTGCGCGCCCGAGAGGATCGAGAGGCCGATCGCGTCGGCGTCCTCCTGGATCGCGGTGTCCACGATCTGCTCGGGGGTCTGGTGCAGGCCCGTGTAGATGACCTCCATGCCCGCGTCCCGCAGCGCCCGCGCGATCACCTTGGCCCCGCGGTCGTGGCCGTCGAGACCCGGCTTGGCCACCACCACACGGATCGGACCGGTCACACCCATCGCACTGCCTCCCGAGTGAACGAACGTTAAGTACAGCATTGCGCACCGCACCGTTTCACGGTCAAGCGGGAGGGGGAAATCACACGTGGGACGCCGTTGATTCACCTCGCCCCGTCGCCCCGCCACCGCGCCGACAGCCGCACGGCACGGTGGCGGGGCCACGTCGCGGCCGGCACGGCCCCGTACCCAAGAGGTCCAGGGGAGGCCGTCGATGGGGCTGACGATCGCACCGCTGCCCGTTCCGCGCTCGGGGGCCGCCCTGCGGGCCGCGGTCCTCGAGGCGGTGGTGCTCGCCGGGCACATGCTCCTCTACCCGAGTGGAGTCCGGGAGGAGCGCCGGGGGGAGGGCGCCTCCGGGGCCAGGGCCGGGGCCGGCGCCGGGGGCCAGTTGCCGCCCGTGCTGCTGCTGCACGGGTTCACCGACAACCGGTCCGTGTTCGTGCTGCTGCGCCGCGCCCTCGGCGCGGGGGGCCGGCGGCGCGTGGAGACGTACAACTACTCCCCCTTCACCCTCGACCTGCGCGTCACCGCCCGCCACCTCGCCCGGCGCGTCGAGGAGCTGTGCGAGCGCAGCGGCCAGGAGCGGGTGGACCTCGTGGGGCACAGCCTGGGCGGGCTGGTCGGGCGGTACTACGTCCAGCGGCTCGGCGGTGACGCCCGGGTGCGGACGCTGGTCACCCTCGGCACCCCGCACGGCGGGACCCGGGTCGCCCCCTTCATGGACGCCCATCCGCTGGTCCGCCAGATGCGCCCCGACTCCCCCGTGATGGCGGAGCTGCGCGCGCCCGCGCCCGGCTGCCGGACCCGGTGCGTGGCCTTCTGGAGCGCGTACGACGCCCTGATGGCCCCCACCGGAACGGCCCGGATCGAGCACCCTGACCTGGACGCGACGAACGTCGAGGTCACCGGGATCGGGCACCTCGCCCTCCCGGTGCATCCCGCCGTCATCACCGCCGTGCGCCGCGCCCTCGACGGTCCGGTGCGCGACGCCGGCGCCGAGGCGGGCCCGGGCGCGGGCGCGGACGGGGACGGGGAGGGCTCCACGGGGCCCGTGAGAAAACTCCGGTCCACCGGAACCGGAGAGGAGGGCATGGTCGTCTGAGCCCCCGGAGGTTTCCGACACGGGGGGACGGATGGGCGGGGAGGGCGCTTCGGCGCGGCGCGGGGTGCTCGCGCCGGTGCTGGCGAACCTGGGCCTCGGCGTGCCCGCCGTCGTACCGCTCTACCTGGGGTGGTGGGTGCTGACCGAGTACCTGCCCATGGACTGCCACAGCACGGCCGACCTCGCGAAGCCGGACCTGGCCAACTGCGACTTCCACACCCTCGACCACTCCGCGGCGATGCTGTTCCTGCTGGTCGTGACGGGTGTGCTGCTGGTCGGCGCGGTGTTCGTCGTCGACGCCGTCCTGCCCCCGAGGGCACGCCGGGGGACCTGGCTGCGGTCGGCCGCGCTGGTGCCCGTGCCGTTCGCGCTGCTCCTCGCGTTCGCCTACAACACCGGATGACCCTCGGTCGAACGAATTTCGAACTCAAGGCCAAGGCTCGGTGTTTCGGCGACCGAAAGGCGGCCGAATGCCCGGTTCCCGCGAGGACGAAACCCGCCGAAGATTGTCGAGGCGAGTAACCGCCGGGTACAGTCACGCCACTGCTCTCCTCCGGTGAACCTTGAGTTCCCCGGCCACCCAGGCCCCCACTGCCGAGGCGAAAGAGAAGTTGGTGAACGACCGCCCAACGTCGGGCCAGTACCCCGAAATGGGGCACGACGGCCTTTCCACCACCACTTTCGCTGGTGACCAGGCCTACGTTTCCTATGAAACGCAGGGCCAGGGCTATCAGTACGTCACGGACTACGCCTCCTCGGGCAGTTACGGGACCTACGACTCCTACGGCGCGTACCCGTCGTCCGCCGACACCGGCGCCTACGACACCACCGCCTGGACCTCGCAGCAGGCCTACCTCTCCAGCGTCCCGGCCCAGAGCGTCCCCGAGGACACGACCGGCTCCTGGGACGCGAGCGCCTGGAACTCCGCGCACTCCGAGGGCGCCGGCTACGCGTCGGCCGCGTTCGGGTACGACGCCTCCGCCTCCGAGCAGACCGGGCAGTGGGACTTCTCCGGCTACGGCGACGGCACCGGGCAGGACACCGGCGCCTACGACGCCACCGCCTGGAACGGCGCCGACGGCACGGTGCACTCCGAGTACACCGACTCCGGCACCGGCACCGACTCCTCCTTCGACGCCTACGCCGACGACGAGACCTCCGTCTTCGAGCCCCTCGGCCCCGGCCTCACCGCCTTCGACGAGGCCGACGAGGGCGAGGGGCCGCAGTTCATCGACGGCGCGCACGACCTGCCCACGCAGGCCGTGCCCCTCGCCTCCGCCACCGCCGAGCCGCGTTCCGCGCGCCGGGCCGGCGGCCGGGGCGGGGCCAAGGGCGGCGGCAAGGACGGCGGCAAGGACAAGGCGGGCAGCGCCCGGCGCCGTACGCCGGCCAAGCGCTCCGCCCTGCTGACCGTGGCGGTGCCCTCCGTCTGCGTGATGGGCGTCGCGGGAGTCGCGGCCGCCTCCGTCGGCGGTCTCACCGGCGGCGACAAGCCGTCCGAGGACACGACGACGATGGCCGCCCCCGACCCGGCGTCGGTCAAGCCGGTCGCGGCGAACAACAAGCTCGACACGCAGCTGGCCGCGCTCAGCGCCGACGCCGGCGACTTCGCCGACCGCGCGAGCCGCACCCAGGAGCGGATCGACCTCAAGCAGCGTCAGGAAGCGGACAAGAAGAAGCGGGCCGAGGAGGCGGCGGCCAAGGAGGCGGCCCGTCCGAAGTTCGCGATCCCCGTCACCCAGCACGGCCTGAGCGCCATGTTCGGGCAGGCCGGCGGCATGTGGATGTCCGTGCACACCGGCATCGACTTCCCCGTCTCCTACGGCACCCCGGTCATGGCCGCCACCGACGGCACCATGCGGACCCAGTGGAACAGCGCCTACGGGAACATGGCCATCCTGACCTCCCCCGACGGCACCGAGACCTGGTACTGCCACCTCAGCAGCACCAAGATCCGGTCCGGTCCGGTCAAGGCCGGCGACGTCATCGCCTACTCGGGCAACTCCGGCAACTCCACCGGACCGCACCTGCACTTCGAGGTACGGCCCGGCGGCGGCTCCGCGGTCGACCCCCTGGCGTGGCTGCGCAGCCACGACCTGGACCCGACGTAGGAACCGGGCCGACCCCCGCGGCTAGAGCTTCTGCACCGGCGCGTAGCGCAGGAGCAGGCGCTTCGGCTTGTCGTCCCCGAAGTCGATGGTGGCCTGCGCGTCCGCGCCGGCTCCCCTGACCTCCATGACGGTGCCCAGTCCGAACTGATCGTGCGTCACCCGGTCCCCGACGGCCAGCGCGATGACCGGCTTGTCGGCGGCGCGGCGCGTCGCGAACCCGGACGGGCCCGAGGAGCGGGAGCGCGAGGAGGACAGGAACGCCTCGGGCGAGGTCCCGAAGGAGGACTTCCCCGCACCGGAGGACGACGAGCCGTAGCCGGAACCGCGCATCGGACCGGCCGGCTTCTGCGCGGCGCCGGTGCGCTTCCACTGGAGGTACTCGGCCGGGATCTCCTCCAGGAACCGCGAGGGCGGGTTGTACGAGGGGGTGCCCCAGGCGCTGCGCATGCTGGAGCGGGTCAGGTAGAGCCGCTCGCGGGCGCGGGTGATGCCGACGTAGGCGAGGCGGCGCTCCTCCTCCAGCTCCTTGGTCTGGCCCAGCGCGCGCATGTGCGGGAAGACCCCGTCCTCCATGCCGGTCAGGAAGACCACCGGGAACTCCAGGCCCTTGGCGGTGTGCAGGGTCATCAGCGTGATGACGCCGGTGCCCTCGGTGTCCTCGTCGGGGATCTGGTCGGAGTCGGCGACCAGCGCGACCTGCTCCAGGAACTCGGCCAGGGTGCCCGGGCTGTCCTCGTCCCTCGCCTGCTCGAATTCGAGGGCGACGGCCGCGAGCTCCTGGAGGTTCTCGATCCGGGTCTCGTCCTGCGGGTCGGTCGAGGCCTGGAGCTCGGCGAGGTAGCCCGTGCGCTCCAGTACCGCCTCCAGCACCACGGCCGGGCCGGCGCCGGAGTCGACGATCGTGCGCAGCTCCTCCATCAGCGTGTTGAACCGCTTGACGGCGTTGGTGGAGCGGGCGGCCATGCCGAAGGCCTCGTCCACGCGGCGCAGGGCCTGCGGGAAGGTGATCTTCTCGCGGAGCGCGAGGGCGTCGATCATCGCCTCGGCGCGTTCGCCGATGCCGCGCTTGGGCACGTTGAGGATGCGGCGCAGCGGGACGTTGTCCTCGGGGTTGGCCAGGACGCGCAGGTAGGCCAGGACGTCCCGGACCTCCTTGCGCTCGTAGAAGCGGACGCCGCCGACGACCTTGTAGGGCAGTCCGACGCGGATGAAGATCTCCTCGAACACGCGGGACTGGGCGTTGGTCCGGTAGAAGATCGCGACGTCTCCGGCCTTGGCGTCGCCCGCGTCCGTCAGCCGGTCGATCTCGTCGGCGACGAACTGGGCCTCGTCGTGCTCGGTGTCGGCGACGTAGCCGGTGATGCCGGCGCCGCTGCCGGCCTGGGTCCACAGGTTCTTCGCGCGGCGGTTCTCGTTGCGCTCGATGACGGCGTTGGCGGCGGACAGGATCGTCTGCGTGGAGCGGTAGTTCTGCTCCAGCAGGATCGTCTTCGCGTCCTTGTAGTCCTCCTCGAACTGGAGGATGTTGCGGATGGTCGCGCCGCGGAAGGCGTAGATCGACTGGTCGGCGTCGCCCACCACGCACAGTTCGGCGGGCGGCAGGTCCGGGTAGCCGGGGCCGACGAGCTCGCGCACCAGCGTGTACTGGGCGTGGTTGGTGTCCTGGTACTCGTCGACGAGGACGTGGCGGAAGCGGCGCCGGTAGTGCTCGGCCACGTCCGGGAAGGCCTGGAGGAGGTGGACCGTGGTCATGATGATGTCGTCGAAGTCGAGGGCGTTGGCCTCGCGCAGCCGGCCCTGGTACATCGCGTACGCCTGGGCGAGGGTCTTCTCGAAGCCGTCGGCGGCCTGGCCGGCGAAGGCGTCCTCGTCGATGAGCTCGTTCTTGAGGTTCGAGATCTTGGCGTTGAAGGACTTGGGCGGGAACTTCTTCGGGTCCAGGTCCAGGTCGCGGCAGACGAGCGCCATGAGGCGCTTGGAGTCGGCGGCGTCGTAGATCGAGAACGAGGAGGTGAAGCCGAGCCGCTTGGACTCGCGGCGCAGGATCCGCACGCAGGCGCTGTGGAAGGTGGAGACCCACATGGCGTTGGCGCGCGGGCCGACGAGGTTCTCGACGCGCTCCTTCATCTCGGCCGCGGCCTTGTTGGTGAAGGTGATCGCCAGGATCTGGCCGGGGTGGACGTGCCGCGCGGACAGCAGGTGCCCGATCCGGTGGGTCAGCACCCGGGTCTTGCCGGAGCCGGCGCCGGCGACGATGAGCAGCGGGGAGCCCGCGTGCACCACGGCCGCGGCCTGCTGCTCGTTCAGCCCGTCCAGGAGGGTCGCCGGGTCGATGACGGGCCGCGGGGCGCCGTCGCGGTAGTACGCGTCGGCGCTCGCGGGCAGGTCGAAGCGGCCGCCGAAGAGGTCGTCCGTGCCCTCCTCGGGGGCGTGGTGCTCCTCGGGCGGCGGGGGGACCTCGTCGGAGGGGGTGAGGTCGGCCAGGAAGCTGTCGTCAAAGAGGCTGCTCATCGCCATCCGAGTCTAGGGGTCGGGACCGACAGGCGGTCCCGCCCCGGGGAAATCCGCCGTCGGGAGCGGAAGGGGCACCCCGTAGGCTCGGCGCCATGACTGTCCTCACCAACGTCTTCGTCGGCCTGCACATCATCGGCATAGCCTCCCTGCTGGGCGGCTTCCTGACCCAGATGAAGGCGATGGGCGCCGGCACCGCGCGCTTCGTGCCCGCGATGCTGCACGGCGCGCTGACCATGCTCGTCACCGGCGTGCTGCTGGTCGGCTTCCACGAGATGGGCGACGGCGCGCCCCTCAACAACATCAAGATCGGCGTGAAGCTGGCGGTCCTCTTCGTGATCCTGGCCCTCGTCTACGTCAAGCGCGACGAGGAGCACGTCGAGAAGGGGCTCTTCGGCGCGGTCGGCGGACTGACCGTGGCCAATATCTTTATCGCCCTCCTCTGGCACTGAGCGGTCCCGTCCGGCCATCGGTGATCAGCCGAGGCCAGTACTGATCAACTCCTCATCCGGCCGTGACCTCCAGGTTTAGCGTCCTCCCCCGAGACCTGCGGGACCGACGGAAGGACGTGAGGCCCCCGTGGCCAGTCATCGAAAGCCCAGGCAGCGCCCGTTCTCCGGCGGCACCGTCCGGACCGCCGCCACCCTCGCCCTCGCGGGCGCTGCCACCGCCACCGCCTTCGAAGGCACCTCGCACGCCGAGCCGCAGCAGACCCCCGCCCAGGTCAAGGCGGAGGTCGACCGGCTCTACGAGGAGGCCGAGGCGGCGACGGAGAGCTACAACGGGGCGAAGGTGCGGGCCGACGAGGCCGAACGGGCGCTGACCGGCCTCCAGGAGGAGGCGGCGCGCAAGGAGGACCGGCTCGGCGCGGCCCGCAGCGCGCTCGCCGCGGTCGCCGCGGGCCAGTACCGCAGCGGCGGCCTGGGCCCGGCCCTCCAGCTGGCGCTCGCCTCCGACCCGCAGGACTACCTGGAGCGGGCCTCCCTCCTCACCCGGGCCGGCGACCGGACCGCCGCCGAGGTGGCCTCCGTACGGCGCGGGCTCGACGAGGTGGGGCGGCTGCGCGCGCAGGCCGACGGGCGCCTGACGGAGGTGCGCGCCCGGCGGGACGAGCTCGCCCGGCAGAAGTCCGTCATCGAGGACCGGCTGGCCACCGCCCAGCGGCTGCTGGCCCGGCTCAGCGCCGAGGAGCGGGCGGCGTACGAGGCGCGGCACGGGGGCGGTGCGGACCCGGCGGGCCGGCCCGCGGGCCCGGTGCCGGCCGGGCGGGCGGGCGCCCCCGCACCGGCCCCCGCCGACGGTTCGCGCGCGGCCCGGGCGGTGGCGTTCGCGTACGGGGCGATCGGCCGGCCGTACGTCTGGGGGGCGACCGGACCGGGCTCGTTCGACTGCTCGGGCCTGACCCAGGCGGCCTGGCGCGCGGCCGGGGTCTCCCTGCCCCGCACCACCTACACCCAGATCAACGCCGGCCGGCGGATCACCCGCGACCAGCTGGCCCCCGGCGACCTGGTGTTCTACTACTCCGGCGTCACGCACGTCGGCCTGTACGTCGGCGGCGGGCAGATCATCCACGCCCCGCGCCCCGGCTCCACGGTCCGGCTGGCGCCGGTCGACTCGATGCCCTGGGCCGGCGCCTCCCGCCCGGCGTAGGGCCGTGACGGGTCCTACGGGCGTACGGCGCCTACAGGTCCTACGAGGCCTACGGCGCCTTGACGGTCTGGCTCAGCCAGCCGAAGGTCTGCGGCAGCTGCTTGGACCAGGACTCCAGGTTGTGGCCGCCGGTGACCTTCTCCGCGTGCACCGTGGTCGGGTTCCGCGCGAGCCCCTTGAGGTCCATGCCGGACAGGTAGCCGTCCTGCTCGGCCCCCGACATCCACAGTGCCACCGCCGGCGGCGCGCTCTGCGCCTTCAGCAGCTCCTTGAGGTTGTGGGTGCGGCGCAGCTCCGGGTCCTTGGCGACCAGCGAGGTGGGCTCCTGGCCGGGGTCGTTGTAGCCCGACAGGGAGACGGCCGCGCCGTAGCGGTCGGGGTGCAGGATGGCCAGCTTGGCGGCGCAGTAGGCGCCCGCCGAGTAGCCGGCGACGCCCCAGGTGCGGGGCTCGTCGGAGACGCGGAAGTTGTCGGTGACCATCTTGCGGACGTCGACGCTGAACCAGCTGTCGGCGTTGACCTTGCCGGGGATGTTGGCGCAGCCGGTGTCGGCGTTGCCGAGCAGCATGGCGCGCGGGGAGACCAGGATGAAGGGCTGGACCTTGCCCTCCTTCATCAGCGGCTCCAGCACCTCGTGCGCCTTGAGCCCCTGGAACCAGGACTTGCCCGTGCCGGGTATGCCGGGGATCAGCTCGACGACGGGGAACTTCTTGTCCTTGTAGGCCGGCTCGTCGTACTGCGGCGGCAGCCACACCATGACGTCGCCCTTGACCCCGGAGATCTTCCCGTCGAGCTCGGTCTTCCGCACACGACCGCCGAGTCCCTCGACGGGCTCGAAGTCCTGGCGGACCTTGGGCTCCTGCCTGACCTGCTCGGCCTTCTTGCCGCCCATGCCGTCGGGGCCGAGGTCGGGGGCGGCCTGCACGTAGCTGCCGGTGCCCATCAGGTCGCCCCAGGAGGCGTAGAAGTTCATGTCCCGGTTGACCGCGACGAACACCAGGGTGACGGCGGTGACCTGCGCGAACACCACCATCAGCGCGCGGACGGCCACCCGTGCGGCGGCGGGGCCGCGCACCTTGCCCCACACGGTCAGCGGCAGGACGACGGCGATCAGCGTCAGGCCGATCACCGTCGCGAAGAGAGGGGTCCCCGTCAGGCTCATCACGCCACCCAAGAGGCCGCCGCGACACCCTCCGGTTGCCCTCCCGCACTGCGTTGTGGATCACACCCCGGGGCCGTGGCCCCGGGGTGTCACTTCCGGTTCACCCGCAGGTCAGACCAGGCGTCGCGCGGTGGCCCAGCGGGTCAGCTCGTGCCGGTTGGAGAGCTGGAGCTTGCGCAGTACGGCCGAGACGTGCGACTCGACGGTCTTCACCGAGATGAACAGCTGCTTGGCGATCTCCTTGTACGCGTACCCGCGCGCGATCAGCCGCAGCACCTCCCGCTCGCGCTGGGTGAGCCGGTCCAGGTCCTCGTCGACCGGCGGGGCGTCCGTGGAGGCGAAGGCGTCGAGCACGAACCCGGCCAGCCGCGGCGAGAACACCGCGTCCCCGTCCTGGACCCGGAAGACGGAGTCCACCAGGTCGGTGCCGGTGATGGTCTTGGTGACGTAGCCGCGGGCGCCGCCCCGGATGACCCCGATGACGTCCTCGGCGGCGTCCGACACCGACAGCGCGAGGAACCGCACCGGGTTCTCGGCCGCCGCCATCAGCGGGGCGCAGCGGCGCAGCACCTCGACCCCGCCGCCGCCCGGCAGGTGGACGTCGAGGAGGACCACCTCGGGCCGGGTGGCGGTGATGACGGTGACGGCCTGGTCCACGTCGGCGGCCTCCCCGACGACCTCGACGCCGGTGCGGGCCGTCTCCCCGATCTCCGCCTGCACTCCCGTGCGGAACATGCGGTGGTCGTCGACGAGGACCACCCGGACCCTCCTGGCCCCGTCGTTCACAGCGCTGTCCCCGGTCGTCCCCGTCATGCCGCGTTCGCCACCCTCTCCATCTCCAGTTCCACTTCCGTGCCACCGTCGGGCGCGGAGCGCAGCCGGGCGGTCCCGCCGTTGCGCTGCATCCGGCCGATGATCGATTCTCGTACGCCCATGCGGTCGCCCGGTACCGCGTCGATGTCGAAGCCCGGTCCCCGGTCGCGTACGGACACGAACACCGTGCGCCCCTCGACCTCCGCGTACACCTGGACCGGGCCGCCCTCGCCACCGTACTTGGCGGCGTTGACCATCGCCTCGCGCGCGGCCTGCATCTGCGCGGCCAGCTTCTCGTCGAGCGGGCAGTCGCCGACGACGACCACCTCGATCGGGACGCCGTGGTGGTCCTCGACCTCGGCGGCGGCCTTCTTGACGGCCTCGGCGAGGGTGGCCGGCTCCTCGGCCTCGTCCTTGCCGGTGCCCTCGGGCTTGTACAGCCAGTTGCGCAGCTCCCGCTCCTGGGCGCGGGCGAGGCGGCGGACCTCGCCGACGTCCTCGGCGTTGCGCTGGATCAGGGTGAGGGTGTGCAGCACGGAGTCGTGGACGTGGGCGGCGACCTCGGCGCGCTCCTGGGCGCGGATGCGCATCAGCCGCTCCTCGGAGAGGTCCTGGGTCATCCGGATCAGCCAGGGCCCGGCGAGCAGGGCGATGCCGACGAGGACGGCGAGGACGGCGGTGAGGAGGTTGCCGAGCTGGGCGGCGGAGCCCCGGACGACGATGAAGACGGTCAGGCCCACCCCGACGAGCACCACCCCGGCCAGCGCCCGGGCCAGCTGGAGCAGCCGCTTGCGCCGGTCCCCGGCGGGGCCCCAGTTGGCGCGGCGGGCGTTGTCGGCCTGCCGCCAGACGAGGACGACGCCGGCCCCGACGAGCAGGGTGGGCCAGATGTAGCGGCCGTTGGCGCCGCCGACGCGCAGCTGCGAGAAGAAGATGCCCGCGCCGACGGCCAGGGCGATCAGGCCGGAGACCGCGC